>NZ_JBSFZS010000004.1:0-157377 GCF_053600395.1 Streptomyces sp. NPDC005070
CTAGGCCGTGTCCGCAAAGTCGCGCCTGCCCGGCGACGCCTGGCACGCACTCTCGCCGCACCGGGCGAAGACCCAAGTACGTCCAGTACGAGGGCCTGCGCCCGGCACGCCGAGAGCACGCACCAGACGCCGCCGGGCCCGCCCTCCGGGCGGACGCCGCGACTTTGCGGACACGACCTAGCCCGTACGGCTTTCGTTCGCCCGGTCGGCGGCACCGCGGGCTCCCGCGCGGGTTCGCCGGACGAGTGCACCTTGACCGCCACGGGACGTGCCGCGAAGGATCTCTCGCATGACCTTCAAGGGTGTGCTCTTCGATTTCTCCGGGACCCTCTTCCGCGTCGAGGACACGGAATCGTGGCTGCGCGCGGTGCTCGCGGAGAGCGGTCACACGCTCACGGAACCGGAGTTGGCCGAAAAGGCGCGCGCCTTGGAGGCGGTGGGCGCGCTCGCGGGCGGAGCCCGTCCGACGCTCCCGGTGCCGGATCGCCTCCGCGCCCTGTGGGAGGCGCGCGACCGCGGTGCCGAGCAGCACCGGGCGGCGTACACCGGCCTCTCCCGGCAGGTGTCACTGCCCGATCCGGGTCTGCACGACGCTCTCTACGACCGCCAGATGCGACCCTCCGCCTGGAGGCCCTATCCCGACGCGGCCGAGGTGCTCGGCGCGCTCCGCGAGCGGGGTCTGGGCGTCGGGGTGGTCAGCAACATCGGCTGGGACCTGCGGCCGGTCTTCCGCGAACACGGGCTCGACCCGCATGTCGGGACGTACGTCCTGTCGTACGAGCACGGTGTCCAGAAACCGGATCCGCGGCTCTTCGCGACCGCCTGCGCCGAACTCGGCATCACCCCGGGGGACACCCTGATGGTCGGCGACGACCGCACGGCGGACGGCGGCGCGGCCGCCCTGGGATGCGCGGTGCTCTTCGTCGACCATCTGCCGACGGCGGACCGCCCTGACGGACTGCGGCCGGTACTCGGCCTGCTGGACACGAACTGACGCACCGGAAACAGCCGTTCACCGTCGCTGGAACACCCGTTCAGGAATCCCGATACGAAGACGACGATTTTCGGCCTCGGGCAGGCCGACACCGTCAAGTTCTGGCCAACAAGGGCCAAACACCTCGTAATTCGAGAGCCACGGCTACGTTGGCGCCTCCGCCACACAGTCCCGAGGTCCGCAATGAAGACAGCGTTCTGGATTCTCCTCGCCGGCTTCCTCACCTGCGTCACCGGTGCCGCGCTCGTCAACACGGCGCGCAGCGACGACAGGGAGAGCCTCGTCGGCAACGCACTGCTGAGCCTGTCGGTCGGCTGGTACATGGTCACCAACTGGCGACGCGCCTACCTCGCCGCACACCGGCGCCCGCCCCATGGCGAGATGCCCGAGATGCGGAACGGCGGTTCGGGGCGCGAGGACGGCAGCCGCCTGGACGGCACTCCCCCGACGCCCGCTGCCGCGCGTCCGACCTGAGGCGATCCCCCGCGTCGCCCCAGGTCGGCGGCAGCCCGGAACCGCCCCGCGAAGGGCCTCGATCCGGACGCGTTGAGTATAGTTGGCTGGCAGCCAGTCAACGCAGGAGTTACAGCATGTCCCCGCGAAGCGCCTCGGTCAATGAAGAGTTGCGGCGGCGTTCCCGGGAGCGCTTGCTGCAAGCCGCGGTCGAGCTCGTCAGCGAGCGTGGTTACGAGGCCACGACGCTCGGGGACATCGCCGATCGCGCGGGCTCGGCGCGCGGGCTCGTCTCGTACTACTTCCCCGGCAAACGCCAGCTCCTGCAGTCCGCGGTGCACCGGCTGATGCACCGCACGCTGGAGGAAGCCCTCGAACGCGAGCCTCGCAGCGAGGACGGCCGGGAGCGGATGGCGCGGGCCATCGACGCGATCCTGGGCCTCACCCAGGACCAGCCGGTGCTGATGCGGCAGCACATGGCCGGGCTGCTCCAGGCCGAGGGGTTCGTGCGGTGCCCCGAACAGGTGCGGCTCTCCGAGCTGCTCGGGGACACCGTGGCACGGTACGGATCGCAGCAGGTCTCGGCCGACTACCCGATGCTGCGCGCCCTGCTCATGGGCGCCGTCTACTCGGCGCTGGTGCCGGGCGTGCCGATGAGGATCCCGGTGCTGCGGGCCGAACTCTTCAAGCGCTACCGGCTGGACTGGGAGATGGGGGCGCCGCCGGACGCCGAGGCGTCGAACGGCCCCCGCACGACGGATCTCTCCCGCTTCTTCGCGACCGATCCAGAGCCAGAGCCCGGGCCAGAGGCCGCGGACGGTCAGTCCGAGTAGCGAGCTTTCCGGGGAGGTCGAGCGCGTGGCGCCGACCTTTCCGGAGGCCAGGACCGCGCGCGGGAGCACGAGCGGGCGGGCCCGGCCCCGGTCAGCGGCGCGCGTGACGAGGTGTCAGGAAACCCGCGTCCCGGGCCCCCGCGATCAGTCTCAGGGACTTGCGGCGGCTGTGACCGGTGGCGTCCATGACCGCGAGCACCGGATCCACTCCCTCTTCCTGCGCCGCCCGGTACTCCTCCGCCACCAGCAGACGGCCCTCGGCGCCGCGCGGCCAGGCGGGCCGGGCGCGCCGCGCCTGGCTCTCCCGGTCCTGATCCTGGTCGTGGCCGGCACCGAGACGACTGCCGCACGCCTCGGACAGGGGTTCCTCGATCCACTCGGCGACCGCCGCCAGGTCGTCCAGCGAGAGGGGCGGCTCGGCCCGTACGTCCTCGATCGACAGGGCCGTCGCCGAGAGCACGGCGAGCAGATCGACTCTGGCACCGTCGGTGAAGGCCAGCCGGACGTTGAACCAGGACGTGACGCCCGACGCGGACTCCCGTACTTCCCAGGCGGGCCACACGGACACGTCGCCGTCCGCGCGGCAGCGTTCCGACAGATTAAGAAACGATGCGTCTAGCACATACGGAACGTAACCGCATCATCACATTCCCTACGAACGGACACGCGCGTGATCGGCACGCACCGCACCCTGTCAGCGGAGCACCCGGTGGTGCGATCCTGGGAGCACCAGCGATTTCCTGTCAGCGATCTTCCTGATCCCTCGGGTGAGGAGTTCCGCCGTGCTGCGTGTCGCCGTCGTCGGTTCGGGACCCAGCGGGGTCTACAGCGCACAGGGTCTGATCCAGCGGAGCGGGCCTCCAGACGTCCGCGTCGACGTCCTGGACCGGCTGCCCTGCCCGTACGGCCTGGTGCGCTACGGCGTGGCACCCGACCACGAGAAGATCAAGTCGCTCCAGAACAATCTGCGGACCGTCCTCGAGGACGAGCGGGTGCGGTTCCTCGGCGGCGTCGAGGTGGGCCCCGGCGGAGTGCCGGTGGCGCGGCTGCGGGAGCTGTACCACGCGGTCGTGTACTGCGTGGGCGCCGCCACCGACCGGCGTCTCGGCGTGCCCGGCGAGGATCTGCCAGGTAGCTGGTCGGCGACCGAGTTCGTCTCCTGGTACAGCGCGCATCCCGACTCCGTGGCCGACGGCTTCGTGGCCGGGGCGCGCTCGGCCGTCGTCATCGGGGTCGGGAACGTCGCCGTCGACGTGACCCGGATCCTGGCCCGCACCGCGCCCGAGCTGAGCCCCACGGACATTCCGCAGGCGGCGCTCGGCGCGCTGGCCGCCAGCGAGGTCACCGCGATCAGCATGGTCGGGCGGCGCGGGCCCTCGCAGGCCCGCTTCACGACGAAGGAACTGCGCGAGCTGGGTGGCCTCCCGGAGGCCGACATCAGTGTGGACGAGGCGGAGTTGGCGCTCGATCCGGCCTACCTCGACCCGTCGGGGCTGCCCGCCGCCCAGCGGCGCAACGTGGAGGTCCTGAGGGGCTGGGCGGCGGCCGCGCCGCTCGGCCGGCCGCGGCTGATCCGCCCGCGCTTCTTCCTGCGGCCCGTCGAACTCCTCGCCGACGGCGGCCGGGTGGGCGCGGTGCGGTTCGAGCGGACGGTTCCGGACGGGTCGGGCGGGGTGACGGGGACGGGCCGATTCGAGGAGATCGAGGCCCAGTTGGTGCTGCGCTCGGTGGGCTATCGCGGGGTGCCGCTGGACGGGATGCCGTTCGACACCGGCCGCGGCACGGTGCCGCAGCGGGCGGGACGGGTCCTGCGGGACGGCGCGGTATCACCGGGCGAGTATGTGGCGGGCTGGATCAAGCGGGGCCCGACCGGAGTCATCGGGACCAATCGCCCGTGCGCGAAGGAGACGGTGGCCTCCCTGCTGGAGGACGCCCCCGCTCTCGTACGGCGGGAGGCGGCCGATGATCCCCTCGCGGCACTGCGGGCCGAGGGCATACGGCCGGTCGAATGGGCCGGATGGCAGGCGATCGAGCGGGCCGAGGCGGAGCTGGGAGCCAGGCTGGGCCGCGAGGTCGTCAAGCTGCCCGACTGGGACGCGCTCCGGACGGCGGCACGGACGGCCGGGTAACGGGCGGCCGCGCGGACTGCCGGCTCCCGGCGACCTGCGGAGGGTGGGGCCCGGCGCCCCTCGCCGGTCCGGCCCCGGCAGCCGCGGGGACAGACGGCATCGATGACCCACGGAGGACGGGATCCGGCGCCCCCCGGCCGGGCCCCGACGGCCGCCGGACAGACGGCTTTGACGGCCCCCGGAGGGTGAGTCCCGGCGACCGCCTCGACCCGACCGACGATCATGCGGATGCCGTGTTCCCTGCTGCCTACGGGGGCCCCGCAGGCCGCGGGGACGGCCGGCCTCCTGCGGTCCTGTGTGTTCTCCGGCGTCAGGGGCTTGTGAGGATGACGAGTTGCTGGGTCGCCCGGGTCATCGCGACATAGCGGTCGACCGTGCCTTCCACGCCCTCACCGAAGTTCTCCGGGTCGATGAGGACGACCAGGTCGAATTCGAGGCCCTTCGACAACTCCGGTGTCAGCGAACGGATCCGGGAGGTCGCCCGGAACGCGGGATCGCCGATGACGCAGGCGATTCCCTCGGCGTGCCCGCGCAGCCAGGTGTCGAGCACCGACTCCAGATCCGCGACCGAACCGTGGACGACGGGAACGCCGGAACCGCGGACGGAGGTCGGCACGTTGGCGTCCGGCAGCGCGGTCCGGATGACGGACTCGGCCTCCGCCATGACTTCTCGCGGCGTCCTGTAGTTGATGGTCAGCGAGGCCACGTCGATCCGGTCGAATCCGACCCGCCCGAGCCGTTCCTCCCAGGACTCGGCGAAACCGTGCCTGGCCTGCGCGCGGTCCCCGACGACGGTGAAGCTCCGGGACGGGCAGCGCCGCAGCAGCATCTGCCATTCCGCGTCGGTCAGTTCCTGCGCCTCGTCGACGACGATGTGCGCGAACGGCCCCGCGAGCAGGTCCGGTCGGTCGGCGGGCAGTCCGCTCTCGTCGATCAGGGTGTCCTGCAGGTCCCGGCCGCGCAGCATCGTCACCGCGCCCTCGCCGTCGTCGTCGGCCGCGAGCACGTTGTCGATGACGCCGGCCATGCGCTCGCGTTCGGCGGCCACGGACGCCTCGTGGCGGCGCCTTCGCAGAGAGGTCTCCGGGTCGCCGAGCCGCTGCCGCGCCGCGTCCAGGACGGGCAGGTCGGACACAGTCCACGCCTGCGCGTCCGGGCGCTGCAGTCCCCGGACCTCCTCGGGTCCGAGCCAGGGCGCGCACAGCCGCAGGTAGGCAGGCACGGACCACAGGTCGCCCACGACGTCCGCCGCGTCGAGCAGCGGCCACGCGCGGTCGAGGGTCCCGACGAGCTCCTGATCGTGCAGCAGCGCCCTGCGCAGCAGTTCGGTCGGGACGTCGTCGTCGTGCTTGTCCGCCAGGATCGCGAGCAGCGCCTCCCAGATCTGGTCGCGTGCCTCGTTGTGCGGAGTGCCCGGTTCCGCCGCCTCGAAGGCTTCGGCCCAGTCGTCGGCGGTCAGCGGGACGTCGGCCCACGGGGTCGTGACCGTCATGCCCTGGGCAGGCGGCTCCTCGTAGAACCTGACGGCCGTCTCGATCGCCCGCACCATGGCCGCGGAGGACTTCAGGCGGGCCACGCCCGGGTCGCGCTCGGCCGTCGCTCCGGCTCCCTCGGCGACGAGGTCGCGCACGGTGCAGGTCTGCACCCCCTCCTCTCCGAGGCTGGGCAGGACGTCGGCGACGTAGGCCAGATAGGGCTGGTGCGGACCGACGAACAGCACGCCGCCGCGCCGGTGGCCGAGCCGGGGGTCGGAGTAGAGAAGGTAGGCGGAACGGTGCAGCGCGACGACCGTCTTGCCGGTGCCGGGACCGCCGTCGACGACGAGGGCACCGCGGGATCCCGCGCGGATGACGGCGTCCTGGTCGGCCTGGATGGTGGCGAGCACGTCCCTCATCCGCGCCGAACGGCTGCCGCCCAGGCCGGCGATGAAGGCGGACTGGTCGTCGAGGGCCGCGCGCCCCTCCAGCCCCTCGGCGGTGAACACCTCGTCCCAGTAGTCGCTGATCCGGCCGTCGATCCAGCGATATCTGCGTCGGCTCGCCAGCCCCATCGGCTGGGCGTGGGTCGCGGCGAAGAACGGCTCGGCGGCGGGAGAACGCCAGTCGGTCAGCAGCCGGCGGCCCTCGCTGTCGGTGAGGCCGAGACGCCCGATGTAGACGGGTCCGGAGCCGTCCGCCGCGACGATGTGCCCGAGGCACAGGTCGAGTCCGAAGCGGCGCAACGTACGGAGCCGACCCGTCAGCCGGTGGATCTCCAGGTCTCGCTCCATCGCCTCGCGGCCGAGGCCGCCGGGCGCCCTGCGTTCGGCGTCGAGGCGGTCGGACAGTTCGGCGATCGCGCGTTCGAGGCTCTCCGCGACGGCCGCGAAGTGCCTCTCGTCCGCGGCGATCAGCGCCGGGTCCGCCTTGGCGGAGAGCCGGCCGGGAAGGCGGAACGCGCTGGTGGTCAGAGGGCTCATGTCAACTTTCCGCAGTTCCTGGCTTCGGCCAGTGATTCTGCGGGACGAGGGGGGCCTTGCCGCAAGCCCCCCGGTGCGCTATAAGTTGAGAGTGGCAAGGGATGGATTTCCCCCTTGCCCTTTCTTTTTGCCCGGAACCCGGAAGTCCCGGAAGCTGCTCCGTGAGACACCGGAAGCGGCGCCGCGAGGGCCTCGGAAGCGGGCTCCGCGAGGCGTCACGGCGCCGGGCGGGCGGCCTGCCGGTTGGCGGCCTCCAGAACGCGGTCGAGGAGTCCGGGGAAGAGGGCGTCGAGGTCGTCCGCACGCAGGCCGTTGAGTTTCGCCGTGCCGCGGTAGACCTGGCGGACGACCCCGCTCTCGCGGAGCACCCGGAAGTGGTGCGTCGTCGTGGACTTGGTGACCGGCAGGACGAAGTCCGAACAGGAGAGTTCACGCCCCTCGGCGGCGAGCTCGCGGACGATCTGGAGCCGCATCGGGTCGGACAGCGCGTGCAGCACCGACTCCAGCCGGATCTCCTCACGCGCGGGGTGCGGCAGATCACGGCCACTGGCGGCGGTGGCGGCGGGCGTCACGGCGGCTCCACTTCGTCCGGGGACCTCGGTCTTCGCCCCCTCACCTTCGGCATCGTCCGACGGGCTTCACCCGACTCCGCCATTGTACGAGACCCGTCGTAGTTTGACGTTCGCCGTACTACGAGGCTTATCGTACGAGGCATACACCGGACCCGCCACGAATGGAGTCGGTCGTGAGCGCTCTCTTCGAGCCCTGCGTCCTGCGCGAAGTCACCATCCCCAACCGGGTGTGGATGCCCCCGATGTGCCAGTACTCGGCCGCGCCCGACGGCCCCTCGGCAGGAGCTCCGCACGACTGGCACTTCGCCCACTACGCGGCCCGCGCCACGGGAGGGACGGGACTGGTCATCGTCGAGGCGACCGCCGTCTCGCCCGAGGGCCGGATCTCCCCGTACGACCTGGGCATCTGGAACGACACCCAGGTCGAGGCCTTCCGCCGCATCACGCGGTTCCTCTCCGCCCAGGGCACGGTGCCGGCCGTGCAGCTCGGCCACGGCGGGCGCAAGTCCTCGACCGACCGTCCCTGGAAGGGCGGCGCCCCCGTCGGTCCGGACGCGCACGGCTGGCAGCCGGTCGCCCCGAGCGCGCTCGCGTTCGACCAGAGGCACCCGGTTCCCGACGAGCTGACGGTCGGCGGAATCCGCGAGATCGTGGGCCGGTTCGCCGACGCGGCTCGCCGCGCCCTGGCCGCCGGCTTCGAGATCGTCGAGATCCACGGAGCCCACGGTTACCTCATCAACGAGTTCCTCTCCCCCCACTCCAACCACCGCACCGACGCGTACGGCGGCTCGTACGAGAACCGCACCCGGTTCGCCCTCGAAGTCCTCGACGCCGTACGGGAGGTCTGGCCGCAGGACAAGCCGCTCTTCTTCCGCGTCTCCGCGACCGACTGGCTGGAGGACGCGGGCTGGAGCGCCGACGACACCGTCCGCTTCGCCGGCGAACTGCACGAACACGGCGTGGACCTGCTCGACGTCTCCACGGGCGGGAACGCCTCCGCCGTACGCATTCCCGTCGGACCCGGCTATCAAGTCCCTTTCGCCGCACGGGTGAAGAGGGAGACCTCGATGGCCGTCGCCGCCGTCGGTCTCATCACCGAGGCGGAGCAGGCCGAGAAGATCGTCGCCAACGGCGAGGCCGACGCGGTGCTGCTGGGAAGGGAGCTGCTGCGCAACCCGTCCTTCGCCCGGCTCGCGGCACGCGAACTCGGGGCCGAGGTCCATGTCCCCGATCAGTACCACCGGTCCGTGTAGACGTCCGGCCGCCGAGGCCGCGAAGTGGCTCCCGGCGCAGGGTGGTCGACGCACTGTCGCACCACCCGGTGCCGGGAGCCGGACCGTGCCTCGCCCCGTTCAGGCGGCGGTCGACGCGGCCCTCTCGACGGCCATCGCCCTGATCGTCGCCACGGTCTCCGTCCCGGTCGTCACCTCGGCCTCCGCTTCGGCCAGCAGCGCGATCAGGGTCGCGCGGGCGCGTGCCACGCGGGAGCGGACGGTTCCGACGGGGCAGCCGCTGACGAGCGCGGCCTCCGCGTAGGGCAGACCCATCATCTGGGTCAGAACGAACGCCTCGCGCCGTTCGTCCGGGAGCACAGCCAGGAGTTCCAGCAGGGCGACGCCGTCGTCGAAGCCGGGCAGACCGAGCGGCTGCTCGCGTTCCACCGCGGTCTGCCAGTCCGCGCACCCGGTCGACCGTGGCCGGGCGGCGGCGTACCGCAGGCTGTCGATCACCGCGCGGCGGGCGATGGACAGCAGCCAGGTCCGCGCCGAGGAGCGCCCCTCGAATCGGTGCAGGCTGCCCAACGCCCGCAGGAACGTGTCCTGGGCGAGGTCTTCGGCGGCCTGCGGATCGGCGGACAGATGGGCGACGTAGCGCACGACATCGCGGTGCAGCGCGCGGACGAAGCGCTCGACGGCGGCCGGATCGCCGGCGCGGGCGGCCAGCGCCCAGGCGGTCGCCGATTCGTCGGCCGACACCGCTCGGCCGTCTTCGTTCCGCCGCTCGCGTCCACGGCGGGGAACAGGCAGGGCAGGAGTGATCACCAGGTGTCCTTCTCGGGTCATCCGTGATCCGGACCGGCGCGAGGGCCATGGGTCCGGTGGTGGGGTGCGGCCGTACACAGGAGGTACGACCGATGCCCGAAGCGCCCAGGTGGCGTTTCGGGGAGCGGGCTGTCTCAGGCGACAGCGGTCCCCACGGGCGGACCCCGGGAAGTGATCGCGTGAACGAGAAGGAGGAGGCGCGGGGCTCGGTCCGATGAACGTCGGCGCACCCGGAGCGTCGGCCGGTACGGCGGCACCGGAGGAGCGAGCAACAGCCGCAGGGGCGCGGCCAGTCGGCCGGCCACGGCCCGCAGGACGCGGAACACGGCACGCTCGCCGTGCGCGAGCCAGAGGCCGCACAACAGTGCCGCGAGCAGGTGAGCGGCGACCATACCGATCGATGAGGGCGAGCCCGCTTCGGCTCCCCAGGGAAGCACGTGCGCCATGGTCCCGGAACCCATGGAGCCCCCACCCATGGACCCCGTCCCCACGGCGTCCAAGCCCATGGCGTCCATGCCCATGGACCCGCCGCCCATGGAATCCATCGAGTTCATGTTCATCGAGTCCATGGCGCCCATCGCCATGGCGTCCATGCCGTCCATGGCACCGCCGGCGGACCGACCCGGTCCGGCGTCCGCGGCGGCGGTGAGGGACTGCGCGACCGAGAACGCGCTGTGGAGCACGCCCTGGGCGAGCACCACGACGGAGACGATCAGGGGAAGCCCGCGCTCACGACCGGCCAGCGACCAACCCGCTCCGGCCATGCCCGCTCCCGAGCCGGCCAGCGCCCACCAGGTCACCGGAGAGCCGGACATCATGACGTGGCCGAGGGCTGCGAGCACCACACAGACGGCCGCGAACATCACGGCCCGCAGCATGCGTGTGCACCACCCGGCAGTCATGACCGCCTCATCCTCGCATCCGGGGTCCGGACGTCATGAAGGGGTACGGAAATCCGCGGGCGCCGAACGGGCGGCGCACCCGTGATCCGGATCACGCGGTCCGGACGCCCCGGTCCCGCATGACGGCCGCCGTCCGGGGTAGCCGCCGCAACACCGTGGAAGCACGGCCAGGACAGAGAGACCCTACGTACTGTAGGGTCCCGGCGGTGAACGACGTACGGCAGGGGGAGCCCGTGAACGAACGTGACACCGGGCGTGTGGCACGCGGACCCGCGTCCGTGCTGGCACTGCTCGTGCCGAGCCTCGGGATCGCCGCGCTGGGCGTGTACCACCTGTGCGGGTTCGACCTGCACGCCCTGCACGGACGCCCGCACCTCGCCGACGGACTGACCATGGCCGGAGTGATCACGGCCCTGGTGGCGGCGGGCGCCGCCCTCGGTGACCTTCTGTGGTGGGCGACCACACGCACGGCGCGCGACCGGGGTGCGACGCCCCAGCGCTGAGGACCGCGCCCCCGACCCCGCCGCCACCGACGCGAGGAATCCGCGATCCGCGAGGGGCACGGCCGCTCGAGACACCCGGCTCGGCCGTCACCACGACCGAGCCGCGGCCGGCGATGCGCTTCCACGTCCACGGCCGGACCGGCCCGCCGACAACGGCGCCCCGGCCCCTGCCGGACAGGCGCAACGCGACTCCTGCCGGACCGGCGGGGGGACTCTGCCGGACAAGCGCGGGGGACTCCTGCCGGACCGGCGCGGCGAGACTCCTGCCGGGCAGGCACGACGCGGACCGCTCCGCGCATTCTCAACTCCTCCTTACCTCTTCACTCCGCCTCTGGCTGGCCATAACCTCACCCTTCCCTACAAGATGTAGTGTTCCGGCCTCTGTCCCCACCGGTTCTCCCGCCCTCTCCCCAAGGTGATGCTCCACGGTGTCCGTACAACAGTCAGCGCTGATCCCGGAACAGCGGCACACGAGCCCGCGCGGCGCGGCCCCCTCCGGACGAGCAGGCGACGGAATCCGGCCACGAGCCGCCGCGTTCACGGTCTGGTATCTGCGGCTCCTCGCCGTCCTCAACATCGTCGCCGTGTCCTCGCTGCCTTTCCGCGAAGAGGTGCACGAGCACAACGCAGGCGAGTTCTTCACCCCCTATCTGGCCACGGCCGGGCTGATCTCGGCGGCGCTGGCCTTGTTCCTCGCACTCGTGATGCGGCGCCGCAAACGGGCCGCCTGGATCTTCAACCTGCTGCTCGCCGGGCCGCTCCTGGTGCTCTACAGCGTGGCCCTGACCCAGGACCGCTACCAACGGCACGTCTTCAACTGGATCTCGCTCCTGCTCACCGCGCTCTTCGTCCTCGCCCTCCTGCTGGGGCGCAAGGAGTTCCACGCCGTCGGAGACCGCTCGAATCCCCGTCTCGCGCTGGCCGTCGGCGCGGGCGGCCTGCTCGTGAGCGCCACCCTCGGCACCCTGCTCGTCAGCGCCACCAACCGCGTGCCGGGAACACCGCTGAGCGACCGGATCGCGTACACCCTGCTGCGCGGAATCAGTGTCGGCCCGCTCGCCGACCGGTTCGACAGCGTCGTCGCGCCCCGCTGGGTCGACATCCTGGTCAACGTGCTGGTGGCCGCCACCTTCCTGCTGGTGCTCTACGCGTGCTTCCGTTCGCCGCGCGGTCTCGAACTCCTCGGCGAGGACGACGAGGTCCGGCTGCGAGCCCTGCTGGCCCGGCACGGGGAACGGGACTCGCTCGGCTATTTCGCGCTGCGCCGCGACAAGGCGGTCATCTGGTCCCCCAGCGGCAAGGCGGCGATCGCGTACGGCGTGCGCGGCGGTGTGACCCTCGCGTCCGGCGACCCCATCGGCGACCCGGAGGCCTGGCCCGGCGCGATCGAGGCGTGGCTGCGGGAGGCGCGGCGGCACGCGTGGACGCCCGCGGTGATGGGGGCCGGCGAGGAGGCCGGGACCGTGTACGCCCGGCACGGCCTGGACGCCCTGGAGCTCGGCGACGAAGCCATCGTGGACCGGTCCGACTTCACCCTGGAGGGACGCGCCATGCGGGGCGTCCGGCAGGCGCACAAGCGCGTCCGGCGCGCCGGCTACACGGTCCGCGTCCGACGGCACGAGGACATCCCCGAGGCCGAGATGGCCGCTTTGACCGACAAGGCGGACCAATGGCGCGACGGGGCGACCGAACGCGGCTTCTCCATGGCGCTCGGGCGGCTGGGAGACCCCGCCGACGGACGGTGCGTGATGCTGGAGTGCCACGACAGCGAGGGCGAACCCCGGGCCGTGCTGAGCTTCGTGCCGTGGGGTGAACGGGGGCTGTCCCTGGACCTGATGCGCCGCGACCGGAACTCCGAGAACGGTCTCATGGAGTTCATGGTGATCGAACTGCTGCTGCGCGCGGAGGAGTTCGGTGTCGAGCGGATCTCCCTGAACTTCGCGATGTTCCGGTCCGTCTTCGAACGCGGCACCCGGCTGGGCGCGGGACCCGTACTGCGGCTGTGGTGTTCGGTGCTGACGTTCCTCTCGCGCTGGTGGCAGCTCGAATCCCTCTACCGGGCCAACGCCAAGTACCGGCCGGTCTGGGAGCCTCGATACCTCCTCTTCGAGAAGAGCGCCGACCTTCCCCGTATCGGTATCGCGGCGGCCCGCGCGGAGGGTTTCCTGGCCCCGCCGGCCCTGCCCCGGTTCGCCTCCCGGCGCCCGGCCCACCCGGACCGGCGCTCGCCCGAACCGCCCCCGGCGGCACCCGCGGCGACCTCGGCCGGGTCCGGAAGTCCCAGGTCGTCCACGCCGGGCGACCAGGGCCTGCCGGACAGGCCGTAGAGCCGCGCAGCGGACGGCGGCCTCGATCCGTCGACACGCGGCCGGGCACCCGTGAGGTGCCCGGCCGTGCCGTCTCCAGGTGCCCCTCTCCCCCGGCCGGGGGTTCCCCGACGGCGGTGGCAGCCCCGGCCGACCGTCGGAAAGCGGCCGTTCGCTCCGTAGTTGGCTGGACCGACGCCATCGACGGGACGGTTCCCGAGCGTCACTGTCAGTGCCGTGGTGCACACTCACGATCAATGGCCGTACGCATGGGGAGGACACCGTGTTCAGGGGGATCGACGAGGTCGACTGGGCCTCGATGCAGCATGCGTACGGAAGCGCCGCGGACGTGCCGGAGCTGCTGCGGGGACTCGCCTCACCGCTCCCCCGGGAGCGGGAGACCGCGCTCGACGGGATGTACGGAGCCGTGCACCACCAGGGCGATGTGTACGACTCGACGCTCGCGTCCATCCCCTTCCTCTTCACGCTCGCCGGACACGCGGGACTCCCCGACCGGGGCGGAGTCGTGGAACTGCTCACCAGCATCGGCGGTTCGGACGACGGGGACACTCCCGGAGACACCTCCGAGAACGATGAGGACGGCGAGGACGGCGGCGGCCGGGACGCGGAGGTCCCCGAGGACGACAACCACGCGATGGCGCGCGCGGCGGTCCGGGCGGGTGCCGCGGTCTTCCTGGACCTCGTCACGGACTGTGACCCGGAGGTGCGCCGCGCCGCGCCGTCGGCGCTCGTACGCTTCCACGGCGAACCGCCGCGCGTCCTGGCCCTGTTGAGCGAGCGGCTGCGGGACGAACAGGAGGACGGCGTCCGGCTGGCTCTGGTCGAGAGTCTCGGCCTCTTCGCCCGGCTGTACGGCGGTTCCTCGGCCCCCGCGGTGGACTGTCTGGTGTCACTGTGCGGCCCGCCGCACGACCCCGGACTGCGCCTGGCGGCGCTCGGTCAGCTCGCCTCGTGCGCCCTCGACCTGCTGCCCACCGACCTCGTGCCCACGGTCGTCGCGCTGCTCCACACCAGGTCCGAGCGGATCCGGCCGTCCAGAGAGCCCGTCCGGACCTCCTCGGACACTCTCATCGGCAGTCTGCGCCGTATACGCCCGGCGGACGAGGAGGGAGCGCAGTTGCTCCGCACGCTCCACAAGGCTCTGGGGGCCCGCACCGCGGACCGGATCGCCCTGCTCAAGGGACAGTTGAGCTGTCAGAACACGGCCGACCGGTGCAATGCCGTCTGGATGTCGGCGGGACTGTTCCGTGAATGGCGGGGCGCGTACGAGGAGCCGGTCGCGCTGATCGGTGAGCAACTCGGCTCGGACGAGGAGCGGTTGCGCTGCGCCGCCGTGTCCGTCCTGGAGTTCCTGTTCACTCTGGCGGTTCCGGCGGCGGACCGGCTCGCCGCCCTCGTGGAGTCGGGCACGGGCGCCCGGGGGCGCGGTACGGCAACGCTGTACCGCCCTCTGAAAGCCCTCGCCCGGTGCGGGGACGCGCGGGCGGTACCGGCCCTCGCCGAGGTGCTGCGGGGCCCGGCCGTGCCGAACGAGACCGGGTACTCCATCGGCTTTCTGGGCCCGGACGCGGCGCCCCTGGCTCCCCTGCTGCGCGAGCGGCTGGCCGAGGTTCCGCTCGACTCTCCGGAGACGTACGACCGCGCCGCGCCGCTGCTGTCCGGTCTCGGCGCGCTGCGGTACGCCGCGGCCGTACCGGAGGTGCTGCGACTGCTGCACGGCACACCAAGGGACCTGCGGCTCCGGGACGCTCTGGTGAAGGCGCTGGCCAGGACACTCGCCGCGTTCGGTCCGCCGGCGCGCGAGGCCGTACCGACGCTGCGGGAACTCCTCACGGGCGAGAACGCCGTGACGGCGGCCGACGCGCTCCGGTCCGTGGAGGGGGACGTCGAGGCGGTCCTTCCGGTACTGCTCGGGGCGCTGGCCCCGGAGCGGGACGCCGGAAGTCGCCGGGCGGCGGCCGAGGCGCTCGGCCGGTCGGGGGCGGCGGCCGCGCCCGCGCTCCCCGGGCTGCTTCGCCTGACGGCCTCCTCCGAGGTGGGGGAGCGGACCGCCGCCGCCTGCGCCCTGTGGGAGATCTCCGGAGATCCGGAACCTGTCCTGCCGGTGTTCCGCGAAGCCTGGCGGAACCCGTACACCCGGGGCACCATCACCGCGTGCCTCGTCCGGATGGGCGCTTCGGGCGCACCCGTCCACGACCTGGTCGGCACGGAGCTGGCCTCGCCCCGCCGTCACCGCGCCCGCTCCGGCGGGCACGGCAGCCACGACGTCCTCGACGACGAAATGCTCCTCCGGGACTGCCGGACGGCACTGGAGGCCGCGTGACGGATCCGAAGCTCCCGGGCCCGCGATGGCGGGGTCGATTCGGGCGTCGAGGATGACGCAACGGAAGGAAGTCCGGGCCGTTCGCCCATGCCCTGGGACCCTGTCCGGTCAGCTTGTCATGCGGCCCCAGAGCGGGCCGATCCGGGCCCACTCCGCGTCCCAGCGGTCCACGCGTCGGCGTTCCAGACGGCCCCGGAGGAAGCGGCCGGCGGCGAAGGGGATGGCCGCCACTCCGGCGCCGGCGAAGACGCCGATCAGCCAGGCCCGCAGCCGGGCCACGGCGACGGCGGTGGGCCGGTCGACGAGGCGCCCGTCGGGATCGGTCCACACCAGGACCGGCGTCTCCGCCAAGGTGCCGGCGGAGACCCGCACCTGACCGGAGCGAGCGGTGCCGTCCGGTGCCGTCCAGCGGACCCGCGTCCACGCGACGCGGGCGGCGGGCCCGCTCGACTCCGGCGCGTCCTCGGTCAACCGGGCGGGGACGGTGCGCGACTCCGCACGCTCCCTCGCCAGACTGTTCTCCACGGCGCCGACGGTCACCAGGCCCGCCACCGCACCGCCGAGCACCGTGAACGCCCAGGCGGCGAGCATGATCCAGGCCTCCAGGACGTCGCTTCGCCGCCGCAGCGGATTGCTCCGCCACCGCCACAGCCAGACCCCCGGACCACGGAACGCCGCCATCAAGGGCCTCCTCCTCACGACCGCACGAACACGCCACATCTCCCTCCCTTACGCGCGTGCTCCACGCGATGCTCACGCCTCGCGCCCACCCGCTCGTCCGGCACGCGAGGTCGGAGGGCTGCGGGACCCTCTCCGCGCGCGGTCCCGCGAGCGAGGCCGCGAAACCGCGTCCACCGCCGACACACCCCGTCCGACCTGCGCAAACGCCAGGCCGAAAGGTGACTGTCGGTGCCGGGGTGCAGACTGGCCCGTAGCGCAGACAACGACGTCGCGGAGGTGGCCGGTCATGGCCGACGCACTGCTCACGGTAGGCACGCGCAAGGGTCTCTTCATCGGGCGACGGCGCGGCGGCGCCTGGGAGTTCGACGAGAGCCCGTACTTCAACGCGCAAGCCGTGTACTCGGTCGCGATCGACTCCCGGGGCGAGAATCCACGGCTGCTGGTCGGCGGGGACAGCGCGCACTGGGGCCCGTCCGTCTTCCACTCCGACGACCTGGGCCGTACGTGGACCGAGCCCGCGCGGCCCGCGGTCAAGTTCCCCAAGGAGACGGGCGCCTCGCTGGAGCGGGTATGGCAGTTGCACCCGGCGGCCGCCGAACCGGACGTCGTGTACGCGGGGACGGAACCGGCCGCGCTGTACCGCTCGGAGGACCGGGGCGAGTCCTTCGAACTCGTCCGCCCCCTGTGGGAACACCCCACCCGCTCGCAGTGGGTCCCCGGCGGAGGTGGCGAGGGGCTGCACACCATCCTCACCGACGAACGCGACGCGCGGGCCGTGACGGTGGCCGTGTCCACGGCCGGGGTCTTCCGCACCGGCGACGGCGGCGCGAGCTGGGAGCCCGCCAACTCCGGTGTCTCCGCCGTGTTCCTGCCGGATCCGAACCCCGAGTTCGGACAGTGCGTGCACAAGGTCGCGCGCGACGCGGTGAACCCGGACCGGCTCTATCTCCAGAACCACTGGGGGGTCTACCGCAGTGACGACGGGGCCGGACAGTGGACCGACATCGGCGCGGACCTTCCGTCGACGTTCGGCTTCGCGGTGGCGGCGCATCCGCACCGCGGGGACACGGCGTACGTCTTCCCGATCAACGCCGACGCCGACCGGGTCCCGGCCGACCGGCGCTGCCGGGTCTTCCGTACGGACGACGCGGGCACGACCTGGGAACCGCTGACGGCGGGACTGCCCTCCGAAGACCACTACGGCACGGTGCTGCGCGACGCCCTGTGCACGGACGGCGCGAACCCGGCGGGCGTGTATTTCGGCAACCGCAACGGCGAGGTGTACGCGTCCGCGGACGACGGCGACAGTTGGCAGCAGCTCGCCTCACACCTCCCGGACGTCCTGTGCGTCCGCGCGGCGGTCATGGCCTGAGCAGTGTCATGACCTGAGCCCGGTCATGGCGTCAGCACGGCCATGGCCTCGGCACAGTCATGGCCTCAGCACAGTCATCTCCTGAGCACAGCCGAGGCTTGAGCACGGTCGAGGCCGGAGCGGCGTGGCCTGAACATCCGGTCGGCCCGTGTCATCCTGCGAGCACAGCGACCGCGAGCCTCACCCGGGCACTGATCCCCTTTTTGATCTTGGCCAGAGCCGCACTGTTCTTCTCGATCGCCTGCCGCTGCAGGGCGGCGTCGACGGCGTACCAGACGCCGACGACGTTGTTGCGCATCTTGCAGTCCGCGTCGGCGCGGGCCGCCGACTTCTCCTTCGCCGACGCGGTCCTCGTACGCCAAGCACGGTCACCGGTGGCCGCGAGCGGGTCCGGGTAGGAGAAGCCGCGGCCTTCCATGCACTGCGACCACTTGGCGAATACGGCTCTGACCAGGGGATGCTTCCGCGAGGACTCGAAGCTGCCGATGTTGATGTCGTTGGAGAGCTCCGTGTCGCCGCCGGCTTCCGGCCCTTCGGAGTGCAGTCGCGACCGAGCCTCACCGACACATCCGCCGACAGGGATCTTCCGGCCCTTGTAGACCTGCCCGCCGGCAGTGGCGGAGCCGGGTTTGACGTGCGGGTCGTTCGTTCCCGTCAGGACGAGAGTCGTCTCCGCGGACAGCGGAGCGGGTTCGGCGGTTGCCGGGGCGGTTCTGCTGCCGTCCGGAGCGAATCCGTCGACCGCCGCCGCCTCGGGGTCGGTCACGCCGTACCGGAACTCGGTGGGGGTCCTCGGCCTGAACACCGGGGTCGGGGCGGGAGAGGTGTAGCGGAACCCGAACCGGGCCATGCACCGTTCGGTCAGTTTGGCCTGGGCCGCGGTCAGTTCGTCCGACTGCTTGTCGCTCAGGAGGTAGTCGCCGATCGGCAGCGTCCGGTCGGCTGCCGTGATCAGCCTGGGCACAGAGGAGACCTCCGGCATGACGGCGGCCGCGCCCTTCGGCCGGGAAGGCCCGGAGGACGACGGCGAGGACGAGGAGCAGCCCCCGGCCATCAGCACGGCGGCCGTCGCCAGGACGACGGCGGCTTTCGGGTGGCCGGGGCCAGGGGACGAGTTCATGAGCCGGTGTGTCCTCGATGCGTGAGTGGGTGCGCAAGGACGGCCGAACGTGCGGCCGGGGCGCGGGGGATGCCCCGCCCGGTGTTTTCAGAGCGGGGCACCCCCTGCGCGAGGCTTCGGTGAACGGACCTCAGTCGGTCGGCACGTCCCGCCGGATCAGCCGAACTTCCCCGAGGCGTTCTCGTTGCGCAGCGTGGTGTTGAAGTTTCCGCCGCCGCCCGCGGCGAAGCGCTGGCTCGCTCCGGTGTAGTTGACGTGGTAGTACACGGTGAAGGCGTTGTTGAAGTCCCAGTTGTCGACCGAGGCGGCGTTGTTCCGGACGCCCTGGCCCGCGCCGTCGCTGCCGTTGGCACTGGTCGTGAAGGTGTAGCCGGAGTAGTTGGGGATGTTGGGGAACTGCTTGAAGAAGGCCCCCTGGTAGTTGGGGTGGTAGTAGATGCAGGCGTAGCCGCTGGAGCAGGTCGTGTCGGCCGCTGACGCGGGACTGATGGTGAGGGCGGTGGCACCGGCGGCCAGGACGGCCGCGACGGCTGCCGAGCGACGTATGTTCTTCACGGTGTGTCGTATCCCTTCCGGTACGGATGCGGGCTGCCCGCCATACTCGCCAGTCTGTTCGGTTCAGGGACACCCCTTTCCATCGCGGTCGAAACGCGCAGGTGACCACGGCCCTGGTCACGTTTCGGATCTCAAGTGCCCTACGTATGAGCCGCGTTGACCAAGGCGGATCCGGTGGAGGTACGGGTGTGCAGGATGAGCTCGCCCTGCTGCAGGGTGCTCAGAAGACCCGCCGCGCGCAGTGCGGACAGATGATGGCTCACCGTGGCGGCGGACACCCCTACACGGCGGGCGAGTTCCCCGGATGTCGTCGCGGTCTCGGTGGCGATCAGAATGGAGGCACGGGTGCCGCCCATCAGCCGGCCGAGAGCCCGGACCGTCACCGGCGCCGCCGCCCTGTCGTATCCGGCGGGATAGACGAGGACGGGCGGCAGAGTGGGATCGGCGAGCGAGTTCGCGGGTCCCTGGCCGAAGTGCGACGGAGCCAGGAGCAGTCCTCGTCCGTTCAGACGCAGAGTCTGGTCAACCGCGTACCGGACGTGCAGGACCGGTGGCGCCCACCGCATCAGCGGCGGGTAGCTGTGCAACAGCCCGTCGACACCGCCGTCGAGAAGGGCGCGGGTGCGAATGGCCCGATCCGCCTCGACGCTGTTACGGATCGCATTCCAGTGAGGAGCGAGGGCGATACGGTGATAGTCGCGCAAGAGGTTCCGTAAATCTTCCCGGGCCGAAAGATCCCCTTCATACAACCGCTCCAGCCAGGCGGATCCGTGGCCTCGGTCGAGGAGGTCGAGTTGATCGCGCAGGACACTTACGGGACTTCCGGCCACCGATTCGATGATCGATTCGACCCCTCCGTGCCGCCGGTTTTCCGGAGTCAGAAAGTCCGGAAAATATCCCGAGGCCGGGATCATAGGCATCAGCATGAGCCGAATGCGCTGCAACAGATCGCTGCGGGCCGCTTCGGCCCTGACCTGCCGATACCACGGTTCATACCGGGCCACGGCAAGCCGCCTGCGTAATCGGAAGACGCTCAGCACCAGTTCCCACATGGGATCCGGCGACGAGATCACCCTGGTTTTCAAGAGATCTTCGGTCGTGAAATGAATCCGCAGCATCCCCCACCCCCACGAGCCCCCGAGCCTCGTCGTTCATTGTCTATACCAGGAATGCCGGGCTCGCAAGAAAATTTCTCGCAATTCCGCGTGCGCCAATCACGCTCGCGCCAATCACGCCAGCTCGACCCGTAGATGGCGGCCCTCATCGGCCCGTATCACCATCACCATCACCATCCGGCGGTTGGCTGAATACATGCCGCTGTTTCAAGCAAGCGAGTCGGCCGCGCAGCGCGGCAGTGCGGTGTATCCACGGCTACGCGCAGCCGTTCGTGAACTCGATGGCCAGGCAGAGCCCAACGACCTGCCGTGGCAGGCGTCTTGCGCCCGGAGGCGTCTTATTCGGCAACGAATCGGTCATCCCCGGTCGCGGGACGGCCGCCAGTTTGATCTCGGCCATGTGTACGGCAGTAGGGTGACGCCCGTGGCACCACGACCGTTGCATGAGATCGTCGAACCGGGCTGGGCGAAAGCCCTCGAACCCGTCGCCGGACGGATCGCCGAGATGGGCGACTTCCTGCGCGCGGAGATCGCCGCGGGACGCACCTACCTGCCGTCCGGGGCGAACGCCCTCAGGGCCTTCCAGCAGCCCTTTGACGACGTACGCGTCCTCGTTGTCGGACAGGACCCCTACCCGACCCCGGGCCACGCGGTGGGCCTGTCGTTCTCGGTGGCCCCGGAGGTGCGTCCGCTGCCGCCCAGCCTGATCAACATCTTCCGCGAACTGAACACCGACCTCGGCGCGCCCCAGCCGTCCAACGGCGACCTCACCCCCTGGGCCGACCAGGGAGTGCTGCTGCTCAACAGGGCGCTGACCACGGCGCCCCGCAGCCCCGCCGCACACCGCGGCAAGGGCTGGGAGGACGTCACGGAACAGGCCATACGGGCGCTGGCCGCGCGCGGCCGACCACTGGTGTCCATCCTGTGGGGCCGCGACGCCCGCAATCTGCGCCCCCTGCTCGGCAGTCTTCCCTCGGTCGAATCCGCGCACCCCTCACCCATGTCGGCCGACCGCGGCTTCTTCGGCTCGCGCCCCTTCAGCCGCGCCAACGACCTGCTGGCGAAGCAGGGAGCCGAGCCGGTGGACTGGCGCCTGCCGTGACCTTCGACGGAGGACACGGCCGACCGCACGACGGGCGGAGCCCCGCCGTGGTGCTGGCCGTGGACTCCGGAGGCTCGGGCCTGCGTGTGGCGCTCGGCGCGCACGGGACTCCGGACGATGCCGTCAGGGGCGTACTCCACGAGGTCCCGGTCCGGCTCGGCGGGCCGCTGACCTCCCCGGAGCCCGTCCGTACCGGGCCACGCGGGATCTCGGCCGATCATCTACTGGAACAACTGCTGCCGATGGCACGCGGGTTGATGGCCGAAGCGGGCGCCGAACGGCTCGGGGCCGTGGCCGTCGGCGCGGCCGGGCTGGCCACGCTCGGCGACGAACTGCGGGACGAACTGCCGGCCGCGCTGGAGCGTGAACTGGGCGTACGGCGGCTCGCCCTGGCGGCGGACGCGGTGACCGCGTACACGGGCGCTCTGGGCACCCGGGCGGGTGTCGTGATCGCGGCGGGCACCGGCATGATCGCGATCGGCACCGACCTCAGGTCGTGGCGCAGGGCCGACGGCTGGGGCCATCTGCTCGGCGACTGCGGCGGCGGGGCGTGGATCGGCCGCGCGGGCCTGGAAGCCGCCCTGCGCGCGTTCGACGGCCGCCCTGGCGGTTCGGCCGCGCTGCTGGCACGGGCGGAGGAGAAGTTCGGGCCGATGGCGGAACTGCCCGGTCGGCTGTATCCGCGCACCGACCGGGCGGCCGTGCTCGCCTCCTTCGCCCCCGATGTGGCCGACCTCCGCGGGAGCGATCCCGTCTCCTCGCGCATTCTGCGGACCGCCGCCCGGCACATGGCCGAGTCGGCAGCAGCGGTGTGCCCCGCCGACGGCGAGCCCCATCTGGCGTTCACCGGAGGCGTATTCAACATGGGCGCCGCCCTTCTCGGGCCTCTGGGCGAGGAGTTGGCCGAGCGCCTGCCGAACGTCCGCCACGTACCGGCCGCGGGCGACCCGCTCGACGGCGCGCTCCGCATCGCGACCGACCTGGCGGACGGCCGGCTCACGCTGCCCCTGGACGAACGTTTGTTGCACGTGGTGGCCGAAAAGCCGTACCAGGAAATCCATGACCAGAATTCGCCGTAGGACCGACAAGTCGGCGTTTACCGATCACTTCTGATCTCTACGTAACTCATCAGACAAAAGCGGACGGATACCGCTCACCTGCACCCTCCCCGAACAGGGGAACCCGAGAAACCAGTAACATGCGGCGCCATGAGCTCCCCCACTGGGCCCGCGTCCGGCCTGCCAGTACGAATGCCGCGACCCCGCCAAGCCGGGCGGCACCGCCGTCCGGAACCCCTGGCGGCTCCTGAGGGCGCGCCCGCGCTCGTCCTCGCGGTGCCGGGCACCCCCAGCGCCGCCACGCGCAGCCTCGCCGAGGAGGTCGTGAGCATCGCCCGCTCCGAGCTCCCCGGCCTCGATGCCCGCATCGGTTACCTGGACGGGGACGACGAGTTCCCCACGCTGCAGTCCGTGCTGACCCACGCCGCCGAGGAGCGCACCGCGCGCTTCGAGCAGGCCCGCGCCGCCGGTTCCGACGTCTCCCAGCCCGACGGCCCCGTCGGCATCGTTGTCCCGCTGCTCGCCGGTCCGGACAACGCCCTGCTGCGCCGGATCCGCCAGGCGGTCATGGAAAGCCGTGTCGCGGCCGAGCTGACCGACGTCCTCGGTCCGCACCCGCTGCTCGCCGAGGCGCTGCACGTACGCCTCTCCGAGGCCGGTCTGGCCCGCGCCGACCGCGCCCGGCTGTTCACCGTGGCGACCGCCGCGGACGGCATCGTCCTCGCCACCGTCGGCGGCGAGGACGCGGTCCAGGCGGCCGGGATCACCGGCATGCTGCTCGCCGCGCGGCTCGCCGTGCCGGTCATGGCGGCGGCCCTCGACGAGGAGGGTTCCATCGCGGCCATCGCCGAGCAGCTTCGTGGCTCCGGTTCGCAGCAGCTCGCGCTCGCCCCGTACCTGATCGGTCCGGAGCTCGACGCGGGTCTGCTCGACGCGGCCGCCAAGGAGGCCGGCTGCAGCGCCGCCGAGGCCCTCGGCCCGTACCCGGCGATCGGCAAGCTCGCGCTCTCCCAGTACACGACGGCGCTGGGCATCGCGCCGCCGCAGAGCCAGGGAGCGCCGGCCTTCTAGTCGGTCGCCTGCACCGCACCACCCGTACCACCCGCACGCCGAAAGGGCCCGCTCCTGAGTCAGGAGGGGCCCTTTCCCATGGGCGGCGGCGTGACCGGGCCGGGGCGTGGCCGGGCCAGGCGTGACCGGGCCGGGGCGTACGGGGCGTGGACCGTTCGGGCGCCGGTCAGGCCGGCCGGATCAGTCGAAGACCACGCAGGACGCGGCGGGCGCCTCGACCGAGCCGCCACGGAGCGGAACGCCGGTGTCCGGATCGACGGAGAACCAGGTCACGTCGCCCGAGCGCTCGTTGGCCGCGTAGAGAAAGCGCCCCGAGGGGTCGAGGGCCAGCGCACGCGGCCAGACGCCGCCACAGGGCACCTCCGCGACGAGCGTGAGCCCCTCGCCGCCCGCGTCGACGGCGAGCACGGAGACGGTGTCCCGCCCCCGGACGGCAGCCCAGACGAAGCGGCCGTCGGGCGAGACGACGATTCCCGATGGGTACGCGTCGCCGTCCGGGACACCGGACAGGACCGGCGTCTCACCGACCGGCCGCAGCGAGCCCTCCCCGGCGTCCCAGCGGCAGACGGTGACGGTCGGCGCGAGTTCGTTGAGGACGTACGCGTGCCCGCCTCCCGGGTGGAAGGCGAGATGGCGCGGCCCGGAGCCGGGACGCAGGGCGATCTCGCGGTGCACGGTGATCGTTCCGCCGTCGAGGGCGCACACCCGGACCGAGTCCGTGCCGAGGTCCACGCTGACCGCCCAGCGGCCGGTGGGGTCGGGCTGCACCTGGTGGGCGTGCGGCCCCTGCTGCCGCTGCGCGTCGGGACCGGAACCGGTGTGCCGGAGCACGCCGGCCGCGGCGGGCGCCAGTTCCCCGCCGGGACGGACGGGTACGACGCTGACGCTGCCCGAACCGTAGTCCGCGGTCAGGACGTGTCCGTCGAAGACACTGAGGTGGGTGGGGCCGCTGCCGCCGGTCGGGGTCGGCGGACCGGTCAGTTCCGGCTTGTCGCCGTGCACCCGGTAGGCGGCCACCGCGCCCTCGGCGCTCTCGCTGACCGCGTACAGGACGTCGTGCGCGGGAGCGAACGCGAGATACGAGGGGTCGGGTACGTCGTCGGCGGCGCCCAGCACGGTCAGCGCGCCCGTGTCCGGGTCCACGGCCGCCACGAGGACGCCGAGGCCTCCCGCCCCCGTGAACGAGCCGATGAACGCCCGCTGTCGCCGCCTGCCGCCGTGCGCCACTGCTGTCCCCTCTCGGTCCCGCGTCGTCGGGGCGACGGTAGCAGTCAGGACGCTGCGGTCTAGACCAAAGCTGGGCCGGTTGGCGGACGACTCAACGGGGGCCGAACCAGGCGATCCGGGCGATCCGGCGACGGGAAGCGCGGGTGCGACCGGATACGTGCCGCATGCACATGGGTGCGCAGGGCCCGTGTGGGTGCGCAGGGCCCGTGTGGGTGCGTGAAGCCCGTACGGCGGCCTCCACGAGCCTTCCGGGCGCGCGCCTGAACCGGGGCCCCGGGAACCGCTCCGACGCCGTCCAGCGGGCACCCGGAGCCTCGTTGTGGATCTTCCAGGCCCGTGCCGGCGTAGGCCTCTCGGACCCATGGGGCCGGAGTCGGCCCCCGCCCGTGCCCGGAAAGGAAAAGCGGCCCCTGGGGCGCCGGACGACGCCCCAGGGGCCGGAGGAGGTAGAGCCGTGCTGCCGTGTCAGGCGCCGACGACGAGTCGCGAGCGGGAGACCGGACCACGCAGCGGTGTCGCCATGTCGACGAGCGCCCGCTCCAGGCCGTGCAGGTGCACGAGCGCCTGCTCGGCACCGGGGTGATGACCGGGAACGCCGTGATGGAACGCCGGAGCGCCTCCCGGTACGGCGCCGACCAGGGACTCCATCGCGGTCTCGACCCGTCGGCAGGCCGCCGTGAGGCGGGCGTCGTGCGAGGCGTCCGGGTCGGCGGCGACTGCGGCGAGACCTCGTACCTCGCGGGCACAGTCGTCCAGCAGGGCGAGGATCGCGCGGGCCCGCTCCTTGCGCCGCCGCATCGGGTTGAGCGGATGCACCAGGGGCGCGAGAGCCATCCGTACGCGCCCCAGAAGCGCTTCGAGCTCCCCCGCGAGCGGTGCCGGGTCGGCCTGGTCGTCACCCGCGAGCCGCCGGGCCGCCGCCGAGGTGCAGCCGTGCACGGCGTGCAGGGCGCGCTCGATCCAGCGGTCGGTGACCGTGTGCGTGGTGATCGGCAGGACGACCGCCACCGCGAGCGCGGCCCCGAGCGCGCCGACACCGGTCTCGGCGAGCCGCAGGCCCAGAAGCCCCGGATGCAGGACGCCGAGCAGCCCGTAGAGCAGGCCCGCCATGACGGTGACGAAGAACATCATCCAGCTGTACGAGGGAGCGGCCGTGTAGAAGATCCCGAAGACGCTCACCGCGACGAGGACGGCGGTGGGGGCGGGCGCTCCGTGCAGCGGCACGGCGACCAGGAGCCCGGCCACGATGCCGATGAACGTGCCGATCACACGCCGGAAACCGCGGACCAGCGTCTCACCGCGCGAGGCCGTGTTGACGAAGATCCACCACGCTGTGCCGACGGCCCAGTACCAGCGGTCGTGCGAGAGCAACTGGCCCGCGGCGAGCGCGAAGGCGCAGGCCGCGGTCGCCTGGAAGGCCTGACGGGTCGCGGGGCGCGCCAGCCCGCGTCCTTCCAGCGGCAGCGGCGCCGCGGGCAGGGGGCTGCGCCGCTCGATGCACCAGGCGCCGAACCGGACCGCCGAGGAAGCCGTCAGCGACAGGGCGACGGCCGCGTAGAGCTGCGGGAGCTGGCCGGGCACGGCGTGCAGGAACTGCGTCGTGAAGAACATCATGAACGCGAAGATGCCGAGCGCGTGTCCGCGCGGGCCGAAGCGGCGGGCGTACACCCCGGCGAAGACCACGGCGAGCCAGGTCGCGTCCCGCAGCATCGGCGCCCCGTGCAGGGTGGTCGCCGCCGCGAGGACCGGGAAGCCGGCCACGGGGAGCAGCGCGGTGGTGCCGGCCTGCCCACGCACGGTCGGGTCGCCGACCGTGAACAGCGCGAGGAGCGCCGCGAGCCCGCCCGCGATCGAGGCGGGGAGCGAGAGTCCGGTCAGTTGGCACAGAGCGACCGCGAGGCCGATGCCGAGAACCGCCCGGAGCGAGACCCGCAGCCGGAACAGTCCCGGATCCGGCGCCATGAACATCTTCTTCACCTTCGGCGGCCCGCCCCCACTTCGCAGTTCAACAGTGATCCGGCATGCGCTGGGCACATGCGAAAGGCGCCGCGGGTCCGGTACGGCTTCCTTGCCGTCCGGCGCTGCGCAGCGCCATCGATACGGACAAGGTACGTGGCAGGCCTGAAGTGGCTCAACCGGCCTGATTTCGGCTGGGCCATTGGTACAGTCGAAGGAGAACATTGTCGGCCGCGAGGAGGCCAACGGACCATGGCCGTGGACGAGCTCGACACCCGCATCCTGCGGTTGCTTCTGGAGCAGCCGCGCACCAGCGTCCGTGAATACGCCCGTGTCCTCGGTGTCGCCCGGGGGACGCTCCAGGCCCGCCTCGACCGGCTGGAGCGGGACGGGGTGATCACCGGGACGGGCCCGTCGCTGTCCCCCGCCGCTCTCGGTCATCCCGTGCTCGCGTTCGTGCACATCGAGGTCACGCAGGGGCATCTGGACGACGTGGGCGACGCGCTCGCCGCCGTGCCGGAGATCATCGAGGCGTTCTCGATCACCGGCGGCGGCGATCTGATCACCCGGGTCGCGGCACGCGACAACGCCCACCTGGAGGATGTGATCCAGGCGCTGATCAGCCTGCCCGGAGTGGTCCGCACCCGGACCGAGGTGGCGCTGCGCGAACGGGTCCCGCACCGGCTGCTGCCTCTGGTGGAGTCGATCGGGCGGGCGTCGCGGGGCTGAGCGCGACGCCGGGTCAGGGGGTCACCGGGCCCACGCGGGTCTGAGCGCGGCCCGGGGCCACCGGGCCGGCACCCGTCCGTGGGCCATTTCGCAAGTCCCGGCCGGAGCTCCGCCGGGTGCGCCAGAATGCCGGTCGGCGAGAGGTTCCGGTCGCCGAGGGCGGCCCGGGCGTCACACGACCGGGAGGGTCCGGCGGTCGTTCCGGAAGGAGTACGCGTGCACCCCGACAAGGACGCACCCGCGAGCTCGGGGGCGCCGGCAGGTCCGTACGACACAGCCACGGGCCCGGCAGCGCCGACCGGTCCGTACGACACAGCCACGGGCCTCGGAGCACCGACCGGTCCGGACGGTCCGCTGCGCTCGGACGCGCGGCGCAATCGCGAGCGCATCCTGGCCGTGGCCCTCGCGGAACTGACCCGCTCCGCCGACACACCGCTGAGCGCGATAGCCAGGAAGGCGGGGGTCGGTCAGGGGACCTTCTACCGCAACTTCCACCACCGCGAGGCCCTCATCCTGGAGATCCACCGCCACGAGGTGCGGCAGGTGACCGACGCGGCGGAGCATCTGCTCGCCACCCGCCCACCGGACCGGGCGCTGCGGGAGTGGACGGACCGTCTCGCGCGGTTCGCGATGGCCAAGGCGGGTCTGACCGAGGCGCTGCGCACGACCACCACCACACCCCGGGGAGTTCTCACGAGGCTCGACCACGGGCCCCTGAGCTCGGCGGTCGCGCTCCTGCTGAGGACCAACGAGGAAGCGGGCACCATCCGGCCGGGGGTGACCCCCGACGACTTCCTGCTCGCCGTCTCCGGGCTCTGGCACCTCGACCGGCACGGAGACTGGCAGGCGCACGCCCGCCGCCTGCTGGACCTGGTGACGGACGGCCTGCGCGTCGGTGCGCCGGGACCGGACACGCCCGCGCGGGAGCACTGAGCCCGCGGCCGGCTCGCGGGCCAAAAGCGTCGCCGGTCAGCAGTGGTCGGGCCGGCCCGGCGAAGGCGGCCGGGGTCAGCGGCGGACCAGCCGGACGTGCGTCGCGGCCGGCGATCCGACCGTCTCGGCCACCCGGTAGCCGCCGATCCCGTCCCCCAGGTCGTCGAGCAGGCGTTCTCCGCCGCCGAGGAGCCGCGGGACGACGGCCATGTGCAGTTCGTCGAGGAGTCCGGCACGCAGGTACTGCCGCACGGTGGCCGCTCCGCCGCCGAGCCGGACGTCCTTGCCCGCCGCCGCCTCGAAAGCGCGGGCGAGGACCGTCTCGACGGGTTCGTCGGTGAAGTGGAAGGTCGTTCCGCCCTCCATGAGGACGGAGGGCCGCAGGTGATGTGTGTGCACGAACACGTCGTTGTGGTACGGAGGGTTGGGGCCCCACCAGCCCGTCCACGACTCGTCCTCCCATGGTCCGCGCTGAGGCCCGAACATGTTGCGGCCCATGATGGTGGCGCCGATGTTCTCCTCGCTGCGCCTCACGTACTCGACGTCGATTCCGTCCTTGCCGTCGGCCAGGTCGCGCATGGCGGCGAACATCCACTCGTGCATGGTCTCGAAGCGCTCGCCGAGCGGATGCCCGAGAGTCTGGCGGGGACCGGCGGCGTAGCCGTCCACCGAGACGGTGATGTTGTGTACGCGCAGCTTGGGCATGGCCGTGCTCCCTGGGTCGATGGTGTCCCGCTCTCACCCGTACGTCGAACGGATCGCGCGTGGATCGACGGCTTCCCGGGAATTTCCCGGCCGCCCGGGACGCGGCCCCTCCGTCACCGAGCCGCCGAAGGAGGCGGCAGGCGCAGTTCGGCGAGGTCCGGGGGGATGGGGGTGTCGGGGCGGAAGAACGGGGCGGGTTCGGCGTCGGCCGCTGTGGCCGGGGCGTCGGTGAGGCGGAAGCGTTCGCGCAGCCGTCCGTAGAAGTCGGTGGGGTGCAGGCGGATGAGCCGCACCCGCCGTGGAGACCGGAAGACCCCGATCCAGTCACCGGGGTCGAGCACCCCGCGCAACTGGCCGTCGATGCTGACGGCGGCCTGGCCCGAGTGGGGCAGCACCCGCAGGGCGACGGGCTCGTCCGGCGCGGCGACGACGCTGCGGTTGAAGGTCATGTGGGGCGCGATCGGGGTGAAGACGACCGCGTCCATGTGCGGGGAGAGCACGGGACCCCCGGCGGCGAAGCTGTAGGCGGTCGATCCGGTGGGGGTGGCGACGGCGAAGGCGTCCGCCGAGTAGGAGGCCAGCCGCCGCCCGGCGAGGTAGACGCCGACGCTGACCTGACGGTCCCGGGCCAGTTTCTCCAGGACGACGTCGTTCAGGGCCGTGACGTCCAGCGCCACCCCCCAGCCGTCGCCGTCCGTCGTCTCGGCTCTGACCTGCGGCGGAGGCAGTGCGGGACCCCGCCCGTAACAGAGCACGGTCGCCATTTCCCCGGGGATCTCGAGCACCCGCGAGGCGCGCAGGGTCAGCGTCATCCGTTCCTCGACGGTGGCCTTGCCCTCGTGGACCGTTTGCAGCGCCCGGGTGACGTCGGCCGCGGGCACCTCGGTGAGGAAGCCGACCTTGCCGAGGTCGACGCCCAGCACGCTCGCACCGCTCTTGACGGCGATCCGGGCGCCGCGCAGGAAGGTGCCGTCGCCGCCGAGCGTGACGACGAGGTCCGGGTTGCCGGCCGCCTCGGCTTCCGCGCGTCCGCCGCGTCGCCGCTGGTCCTTGGCCCAGACGTCGATCTCGGTGCACCGGATGCCTCGCGCGTCGCACCAGTCGTGCACGGCGCGGGCCACATCGCGGGCCGCCGTCCGCCCCTGGTGGACGACCAGGCCGACACGGTGCACGGACACGGCTACCTCCAGGTCCACATCCAGGTCCACACGGGGTACGACTCGATCCTTCCATGAATGGGACATTTCGGTACGGGGGGACGGGCCGTCCGGCCGCACCGGAGAGCCTGTGGCCCCGCCGGACCGGGAGATCCGCGGGGCGGGCGCCACGCCCGGGGTGCGGCGCCCGGATGCCGGTCCCGCCGCAGGCATCTCCGGCCGCGTTCACCACCGGCACCTCCGCCCGTACCACCGCCCGCGCGATCCGGCGCCGAGGGCCGGTGCCGCCACCTTGCCGTCACTTCAACTCCCCACACGGGAAGCCGACTTCGGCATGTCCGTTGCCACGAGCGCGACTTGGCGCCACGAGCGCCGCTCCGGCCCCCGATTCCCCCGGACGGATTCCAGCCGTGTCGGTCTCACCGGGGTACATCAACTCGCTTCCGCTCAGCACGAGTTCGGATGCCGTAAGCGGCGGGGCAGCCCGCGCGGGAGCCGTTCCGCGGGCCGAACAGTTTCGGACACTTGGGCATCCCGCCGAACGCTGAACGACTATCGTCTCGAATTGACGTCTCCTGAGCGACCGACAAGGCTCGGAGATCCCACCATGGCCGCTTTCATCCACATTACGGACCACTTCGACAGCCCCCATGAAAGGTTCCTTTCGTGATCAACAGCAATCACGGGACTGATTACGAGAGCCTTCTGCTCGACCGCAAAGGCCAGGCCGAAGCCTTCGACGCCATCGGCGACCGCTACGACGAGGCCTTCCCGCACAAGGAAGGCCAGGTCGCGGCGGGCGAGTGGCTGGTCGGATCACTGGCCGAGGGGGCACGGGTCCTGGATCTCGGCAGCGGCACGGGGGTGCCGACCGCGCGCCAGATGACGGACGCGGGGTTCGAGGTCGTGGGCGTCGATCTCTCCGGCGGCATGGTGAAGCTCGCGAGCGGTTATGTCCCGGACGCGACGTTCCATCAACTGGACCTCGCCGACCTGCGCCCGGGCGGTCCCCGCGACCTCGGCCGCTTCGACGGCGTCGCCGCCTTCTTCTCGCTGCTGATGCTGCCGCGCGCCGAGATTCCCCTCGCCCTGCGGACCGTCCGTCATCTGCTGGTGCCCGGCGGCCTGTTCGTCCTGTCGATGGTCGAGGCCGACGTGGACGACTTCGCGATCCCGTTCCTCGGGAACACGATCCGGGTCTCCGGCTATCTGCGGGAGGACCTGCACAAGATCATCGAGGAGGCGGGCTTCGAGATCGTCAAGGAGACCTCGTACACGTACGCCCCCTCGGTGAGCGACGTCCCGCCCGAGGAGCAGGTCTTCCTGTGCTGCCGGCGGTGTGACTGAGGAGGCGGAGTCCGAGCCGCGGACCGCGCCACCCACCCGACGGGACAGAAGCGTGACCGAGCACCGCACCCCTCACGAGGGCACCACCCCGCCACAGGTCCTCCTGCCACCTGCGGCGATGACGGACGGCCGCGTGCCGCAGACCGACCGCCTCCGGTATCTCGACGTGGCGACGCGGCGGATCGCCCGCGGAATGGATCTGGACGAGACGCTCCGGGAACTGCGTGAGGCGGCCGTACCGGCGTTCGCGGACGCGGTCTTCATCCACCTCGACGATCCGCTGCCGGTGGGCACGGAGCGGTCGACGGGACCCGTTGTGCTCCGCCTGCACAGCTCCGAACCGACGTGGCCGGGAGCGCTTCACGCCGACACGGCGCCGCACGCCGGCACGGCCCCGCATGCCGAGACAGCCCCTCGCGCCGACCAAGCCTCGTACACCGGCCGGACCCCGCCACCGCCGCCGCTCCCCGACATCGCCGAGCGCGTGGAACCGGCCGGCAGCGGACGGCTCGCGGAACTGCTGCGGGACGGGCGTCCCGCCTTCGGTGACGCGCCCGGCAACGCGCCCGCCGTCGCGGAACTGCTCGCGGCGGGGACCGTCCCGCCGGGCACGCTGCCGCCGGGCCATCGTCTGATCATCGCGCCGCTGCACGGCAGCCATCACGTCATGGGCACGGTCGTCCTGTTCCGGTGCGCCGACCGCCCGGTCTTCACCAGCGACGATCTGCTCGTCGCCTCGCAGCTCGCCACGCACACCGCGCTCGGGGTCCAGAAGGCGGTGATGTACGGCCACGAAGCCGCCGTGGCGGACACCCTCCAGCACACCATGCTCCCGTCGTCGCTCCCGGAACCCACCGGCATCCGGCTGGCCAGCCGCTATCTGCCCGCCTCCAAGACCGCCCAGGTCGGCGGCGACTGGTACGACGCGATCCCGCTGCCCGGCAACCGGATCGCACTGGTCGTCGGCGACGTCATGGGCCACTCGATGACCTCCGCCGCGATCATGGGCCAGCTCCGAACCATCGTGCAGACCCTCGCCGGCCTCGACCTGCCGCCCAACGAGGTCCTGCACCACCTCGACGAGCAGGCCCAGCGGCTGGGCAGCGACCACATCGCCACCTGCCTCTACGCGATCTACGACCCCATCTCGCACCGCCTGCTGATGGCGAACGCCGGCCACCCGCCCGCTGTACTGCTCCACGAGGACGGCCGGGCCGAAGTGCTGGGGGTTCCGCCCGGCGCTCCGATCGGCGTCGGCGGTGTCGTCTTCGAGTCGGTGGAGATGGCCGCGCCCACCGGGGCGACCCTGGTGCTGTACACCGACGGACTCGTCGAGTCCCGCGACACGGACATCGGCAGCGGCGTCGAGGCACTGCGCGGCACCCTCCAGAGCACCGCCCAGGGACTCGCCTCGCTGGAAGTGCTCTGCGACCACGTGCTCGGAACCCTGGGCCCTGGGACCCGGGACGACGACGTCGCCCTACTCACCGCCCGGTTCGACGGCTTCCCGCCGGACAGCGTCGGCTACTGGTTCCTGGCCCCGCACCCGATGACCGCGGGCCAGGCGCGCCGGCTGACCCGCAGGGCCCTGCGCCGCTGGGGGCTGGAGTCCCTGATCGACCCGACGGAACTCATGGTCAGCGAGATCGTCACGAACGCCGTGCGGTTCGCCTCCCGTCCCCTCTCGCTGCGGCTGCTGCGCACCGACGTGCTGCGCTGCGAGGTGACCGACGACTCGCCCCAGGTGCCGAGAATGCGGCAGGCCGGCTCCGGGGACGAGAGCGGTCGCGGCCTCTTCCTGGTCAACCAACTCGCCCTGCGCTGGGGCGCGACACGCCTGAGCAGCGGCAAGGTCGTCTGGTTCGAGCAGAAGATCCCGGCGAAGTAGCGGACCCGAGGACGGCGCCCCGCCGCGCACCCGCGCCGCCGCGGTCCGCATTCGGATGATTCCTGAACGATCTCGAACGACGGTCCCGGCGGTTCCGGGGTACGCATACCCGTCCGGGGTACGGTGGCGGTCCTCGCTCGCAGGAAGTGCTGACGCCCCTGATGACGGTACGCATGTTGCCCTGGGCCCGGCCCGCCGTTCCTCTCCTCACCGCGCACATAGGCCATGTCCCCACGGCTCTCCGCGTCCTTCGACGCCGTACGGCCGTGTGCGGACCGTCCCGAAACGCCTGACGCGCATCGAGAAGAGGACTCCTCGTGAACAGCATCAACCGTCGCACCGTCCTCGCCGGACTGGGAGCGGCAGGTACCGGCCTGCTCGCCGCCTGCAGCAAGGACACCCCCACCGCTCCCTCCCTCCTCAGCCCCAACGGAGCCCAGGTCGCCCGCGTCGAGAAGAAGCGCGGCGCCACGGGCAGGGTGCGAAGCCTCAACGTGACCGCCGCGCCCGCCACCGTCGACCTGGGCGGCGGGGTGGTGGCCAAGTCCTGGGCCTTCGGCGGACAGATCCCCGGCAAGGAGATCCGCATCTCCGCCGGCGACACGCTCGAAGCCGAGCTGTCCAACCAGTTGCCCGATGCCACCACGACATCCATCCACTGGCACGGCATCTCGCTGCGTGGCGACATGGACGGCGTACCGCCCGTGACGCAGGACCCGGTGCGGGCCGGATCCAGCTTCACGTACCGCTTCGTCGCCGACAAACCCGGCACGTACTTCTTCCACCCGCATGTGGGCGTCCAGGTCGACCGCGCCCTGTACGCGCCGCTGATCATCGAGGACCCCAGGGAGCCGCTGTCCTACGACGACGAGTGGGTCGTCGTCCTCGACGACTGGCTCGACGGTGTGACCGGCACGCCCGACGACGTCTTCACCGAGCTCAGCCACGGCATGTCCGGCATGAACATGAAGGGCAGCGGATCGAGGCGGCCGATGTCCTCACGGCACCCGTCCATGCCGCCGTCCCCGTCCGCGTCCGCCGGCGACGGCGCCTCGACACGGTTCAGGCTCGGCAGCTCCGCCAGCCCTCTGCTCGGCCGTGACGCCGGGGACGTAGACTACCCGTACCACCTGATCAACGGGCGCGTGCCGACCGACCCGGCCGCCTACAACGGCACCCCCGGCAGGCGGGTCCGCCTCAGGATCATCAACGCCGGCGCCGACACCGCGTACCGGGTGGCGCTCGGCGGCCACAAACTGACGATCACCCACACCGACGGCTTCCCCGTCGAGCACGAGGAGGTCGACGCCCTGCTGGTCGCCATGGGTGAGCGGTACGACGTGCTGGTCACCCTCGACGACGGCGTCTTCCCGCTCGTCGCGCTGGCCGAGGGCAAGGACGTCTCCGGCATGGCTCTCGTGCGGACCGGATCGGGAGGCCTGCCGGATCCGGCCGTGCGTCCAAGTCAACTGGACGGCCGCATGGTGACCGCCGGACAGTTGCGCGCGAGCGACGGCGTACGGCTGGAGGCGAAGGATCCCGACCAGGTGATCCGCGTCAAACTCACCGGCAGCATGGGCACGTACGACTGGGCGATCAACGGCCACCGGTTCGACATGGCCGACCCGACCGCCAACCCGCTGCTGGTGCAGCAGGGCCAGCGGGTCCAGCTCGACTTCGTCAACGCCACGGGCATGTGGCACCCGATGCACCTGCACGGCCACACCTACCAACTCGGCGCCGACGGCGCGCGCAAGGACACGACCATCGTGCTGCCCAGGTCGAAGGTGTCCGTCGCCTTCGACGCCGACAACCCCGGGCAGTGGATGCTGCACTGCCACAACGCCTACCACAGTGAGGCCGGGATGATGGCTCTCGTGGCCTACGGGGCCTGAGTCCACGGAGCGTCAGGGCCGGTCGCTCAGCCGAGGAAACTCAGTCGCACCCGGCGGTTCGGGTTGTCCCGGTTCGTGTCCACGAGGCACACCGACTGCCAAGTCCCCAGCTCCAGAGCCCCGTCCACCACCGGCAGGGTCGCGTGCGGCGGGACGAAGGCGGGAAGGACGTGGTCGCGGCCGTGTCCGGGGCTGCCGTGACGGTGCTGCCAGCGGTCGTCCGCGGGAAGCAGGGAGTGCAGCGCGGTCAGGAGGTCGTCGTCACTGCCGGCGCCGGTCTCGATGATGGCGATTCCGGCGGTGGCGTGCGGGACGAAGACGTTCAGGAGGCCGTCGCGGCCCGCCGCGACCTCACGGAGGAACGCCTCGCAGTCGCGGGTGAGGTCGACGACCGTCTCGGACGAGCCGGAGGAGATGTTCAGGACCTGCGTGGTGAAGGCATCGGACATGCCTCGATCCTCCCCCATCCGCGGACTCCCGGCCTGTGGCGACGGCGTCCGTCCGGCGGCTGCGGCGACCGCGTCCGGCGTCCGGTCGTGGACGGCCGGCCGCCGGCGGCCTCCGGCACGGTGCGTTCATCGGGTGGCTCACAGTGAGGTACCCGACGTGCCCGACGGGAAGATCCCGGACCCCGGCCAGGTTCGTAGAAGCGTGAACAACACCGGGGTGAATGCGCGCGAGGTCGATGTGGTCGTCGTCGGAGCCGGTCAGGCCGGTCTGGCCGCCGCCTACCACCTGCGGCGCACCGGCTTCGAGCCCGAGCGCGACTTCGTCGTGCTCGACCACGCGCCGCACCCGGGCGGGGCCTGGCAGTTCCGCTGGCCGTCGCTGACGTACGGCAAGGTGCACGGGATGCACTCCCTGCCCGGCATGGACCTCACGGACGCCGACCCGGACCGTCCGTCCTCCGAGGTGATCTCGGAGTACTTCGCCACGTACGAGAGCACCTTCGGCCTGCCGGTGCACAGGCCGGTCGACGTCAGGTCGGTCCGGGAGGGGACCGGCGGGCGACTGCTCGTGGAAGCCGGCGACCGTACGTGGTCGGCGCGGGCGCTGATCAACGCGACGGGTACCTGGGACCGCCCGTTCTGGCCCCGCTATCCGGGCCAGGAGACCTTCCGCGGGCGGCAGTTGCACACGGCTCAGTACCCCGGCCCCGCGTGGTTCGCCGGGCGGCGCGTCGTCGTCGTGGGCGGTGGCGCCTCCGGTACCCAGCATCTGATGGAGATCGCCTCACACGCGGCCGCGACCACCTGGGTCACCCGGCGTCCCCCGGTCTTCCGCGAGGGACCGTTCTCCGAGGAGTTCGGGCGGGCCGCCGTCGCCCTCGTCGAGGAGCGGGTCCGGCAGGGGCTGCCGCCGAAGAGCGTGGTCTCGGTCACCGGGCTGCCGCTGAACGACGCGATCCGTCAGGCGCTGGCCGACGGCGTGCTGGACCGGCGGCCCATGTTCGAACGGATCACCCCGGACGGCGTGGAGTGGGCGGACGGGGTGCGCGCGGACGCGGACGTGATCCTGTGGGCGACCGGGTTCCGGGCCGCCATCGACCATCTGGCGCCGCTGCGGCTGCGTGAACCGGGCGGCGGCATCCGGGTCGAGGGAACGCGCGCGGTCGCCGATCCGCGGATCCACCTGGTCGGTTACGGGCCCTCCGCGAGCACCATCGGTGCCAACCGGGCGGGCCGGGCTGCCGTACGGGACATCAGGCGGTTGCTGGCGGACACGCCGGTCGCCGTGTGACGCCCCCGTACGCCTGTCAGTTCGTGGGAATGACCGTGGGACTGGCCGTGGTCACGACCGTGGGACTGGCCGTGGGCGTGGGCGTGGCCGTCGGCGTGGCCGTGGGGGTCGCGGCGGACGTGACCGCGGGTGACACCCCCGGCGTGATCGACGGTGTGACAGCGGCGGAGGCCACGGGCGGAACCGTGGGTGACGCCGGGGACGTGACCGCGGGAGAGGCCGACTGAGGGAGCGTGGACGAGGCCGCGGGGGACGCGTTCTTGTGGTGCCGCCGGTTGAACTCGGCCACGTTGCGCTGGTGTTCCGCGTAGTCGGCCGTGAAGCGCGTGTCGCCCGGCTTGACCGTGACGAAGTACAGCCAGTCGCCCGCGGGCGGGTTGACCGCGGCGCGCATCGCCTCCTCGCCGGGGTTGGCGATGGGCGTGGGCGGCAGGCCCATGCGCCGGTACGAGTTGTACGGACTGTCGAGCCTGGTGTCCGCCTCGCTCGTGCTCAGGGTGGAGCGGTTCAGCGCGTAGTTGATGGTGGAGTCCATCTGCAGCGGCATACCGCGTGCCAGGCGGTTGTAGACGACCCGGGCCACCTTGCCCATGTCCGCCTCGGTCGCCGCCTCCGCCTGCACGATGCTCGCGACGGTGACCGCCTGATAGACGTTCATCGCGTTGCGCTGCGCACCCGCCGCGATCGGCGCCCCGTTGAACCTCTTGTTCGCGGTGTCGACCATGAACGTCAGCAGGGACTCCGGGGTCGCCTTCTCGCCGATCGGATAGGTCGCCGGGAAGAGATAGCCCTCGGGGTTGCCCCTGGCGTCGTTCGGAAGCTTGAGGCGGGCCTTCCCCAGGGACTTCTTGGTGGTTCCCGCGGGGACCCGGAGGGCCTTGTCCACGGCCGCGTAGATCTGTCCGGAGCGCCAGCCCTCCGGAACGACGAGAGACGTCGGCCGGGCGTCGTCCCCCATGCTCAGCAGCGGCACCGCCACGGCGGTTGCCGCCACGACGGCGCCGGTCGCGATCAGGGCGACCCGGCCCCGGCGCGTCAGTCGGATCGTGCTCCGTGGCGGAGTGTTCGTCTGCATAACGGGCACGGTAACGCGCTAGTGCCCACAAACCCGGCATATCGTCATCTTGTCGGCTCCAGTTGGGCATCCCGGTGGACGAGAGCGGCGTAGCGCCCCTCTTGCGCCAGCAGTTCCTCGTGCGTGCCGCGCTCGACCGCGCGGCCCGATTCGAGGACGACGATCTGGTCGGCGCTCCGGATCGTGGACAGCCGGTGCGCGATGGTCAGCGTGGTGCGGTTGGCCGACAGGGCGTCGATGGCCTCCTGGACGGCATGCTCCGTACGGGTGTCCAGGGCGCTGGTCGCCTCGTCCAGGATGAGGACGGGAGGGTCGCGCAGGATCGTCCGGGCGATGGCGAGGCGCTGCTTCTCGCCGCCCGAGAACCGGTGGCCGCGTTCACCGACGACCGTGTCGTACCCGTCGGGCAGCGACGCTATGTGGTCGTGGATCTGGGCCGCCCGCGCCGCCGCGTGCAGTTCCTCGTCGGTGGCGTCCGGCTTGGCGAAGCGCAGGTTCTCGGCGACCGAGGCGTGGAAGAGGTACGTCTCCTGGGAGACGACGCCGACCGCGCGCGCGAGGGTGTCGAAGTCGAGGTCCCGGACGTCGACCCCGTCGAGGGTCACGCGTCCACCCGTGACGTCGTACAGCCGGGGCACCAGATAGCTGAGCGTCGACTTGCCGGAGCCGGTCGGACCGACGACGGCGAGGCTGCCGCCGGCCGGGACGGTGATGTCGATGCCGTCGAGGATCGGGGAGCCCTTGTCGTCGTAACGGAACTCGACGTCCTCCAGGCGGATCTCGCCCTTGACCTGGTCGAGGTGGACCGGGTTCTCGGGCTCGGTGATGTCGATCGGCAGGTCCAGGTACTCGAAGATGCGCTGGAACAGCGCCAGCGAGGTCTGGATCTGCACACCGGTGGACAGCAGGCTGACCGTCGGCCGGAACAGGCCCTGCTGGAGCGAGACGAAGGCGACGAGCGTGCCGATCGATATGGAGGGCCCGCCGAGCTGAAGGGCCACGCCGGCGGTCCAGTAGATGAAGGCGGGCATGCCGGCCATGACGATGCCGATGACGGACATCCGCCAGCGCCCCGCCATGTTCGACCTCACCTCGAGGTCTACGAGACCTTCGGACTCCTCCGCGAAGGACTTCGTCAGCGAGTCGGCCCGGCCCATGGTGCGCCCGAGCAGGATGCCGCTGACGGACAGCGATTCGGTGACGGTGGCGGCCATCTCCGCCATCTGCTTCTGGCGCTGGGTGGTGATCTTCTTGCGTTCGTCGCCGACCCGGCGGCTGATCCACACGAAGGCCGGCAGCAGAAGCAGGGAGACGACGGTCAGGCGCCAGTCGAGGGCCACCATCGCGACGATCGTGGCGATCACGCTCGTGAGGTTGGAGACCAGCGAGGTGGCGGTGGACGTGACGGTCGCCTGCATGCCGCCGATGTCGTTGGCGATGCGGGACTGGACCTCGCCCGTGCGTGTCCTGGTGAAGAAGGCGAGCGACATGCGCTGGAGGCGGCCGTAGACCGCCGTGCGCAGGTCGTGCATCACGCGCTGGCCGACGGTCGTGGAGATCAGTGTCTGCAGGACACCGAAGACACCGCTCAGGACGGCGCTCGCGATCATGCCGAGCGCGAGCAGGGTCAGCAGGCCCGTACGCCCTTGCGGGATCGCGGTGTCGAGGATCGCCTTCAGCAGGAAGGGCGTGGCGACGCCCACGAGGGAGGCGGCGCCGACCAGCATGCCGACGACCGCGAGGCGGCCGCGGTAGGGCCGGAAGAGACTCAGGATGCGGCGCACCTGCCGTGGCTGTTGCCTGTCGACAGGTGGCGGGCTCCAGGTGGACTGTTCGGGGCGCAATGGACTCCTAGGGAGACGGGAGGACAGAGATGCCGATGACGACAGGGACATCGGCAAGGATCCGACGACTGACGGACCCCAGCTCATTGTTACCTATACTCACAATGAACGGCATCCTGATATTGTTCCCGCATGAGCACCCCCGATGCCGACGGCCTGCTCGCCGAGCAGTTGCTGCGTCTGACGCGACGCGTGCACCGCATCCAGAAACGCCATCTGGAGCAGCGCGAGCTGGGCATCACCCCTGCCCAGTCCCGGCTCCTGCGCACCCTGGCGCACTACGCCTCACCACCCCGTATGGCCGATCTCGCGGAACGCCTCGAAGTGGTGCCGCGTGCCGTGACCACGCTGGTCGACGGCCTGGAGGCGAGCGGCAAGGTGCGCCGGGTGCCCGATCCCACCAATCGCCGGGTGATCCGTATCGAGGTCACGGACGAGGGCCGTAAGGCGCTGCGCGAGCTGCGCGCCGCGCGCCGCGGCGCCGCGGAGGAGATCCTGGCTCCATTGACGGACGAGCAGCGCGAGGTGCTCGGCGGGCTGCTGGACACCTTGGTGGACGGCATGCCGCGGGCGGACCACCGGTGCTGAACGGGCTCGGGGCGGTGCGTCGCCGCTGAGGCGACTCAGGGCGGAGCGGACGCTTCCGGGCCGGCCGGGCACACCCGGGCCGGTCGCGCACACCACACCTGAGGCCGGTCGGGCACACCGGACCGGCCGGGCACGACAGGCACACCGCGCCGCCGTCGGTCAGCCGAGCGTGTGAGGAGTGGTCCGCTGTGCCTCTGCTGGAGCCCGACCCCGACACACTGCGTCCCGGCGCGCGCCCCGACGCCCCGGCGGCCGACCGGGTCCCGGAGGACCGGGCCGGTGGGACTCCCGAACCCCTGCGCGGCGACCTGATCGCCCTGCTCGGCGCCGAGAAGGTGCTGACCGGGATCTCCGACCTCGTGCGCTACGCCTCCGACGCCAGCCCCTACCGCTTCGTGCCGCGGGTCGTCGTGGTCCCCGAGGACCTCGACGACGTCTCGGCGGTGCTCTCGTACGCCCACGGCAAGGGCCGCGAGGTGGTGTTCCGCGCGGCCGGGACCTCGCTCAACGGCCAGGCGCAGGGCGAGGACATCCTCGTCGACGTCCGCCGGCACTGGACGGGCGTCGAGGTCCTCGACGGCGGAGCGCGGGTCCGGATCGCTCCGGGCACGACCGTCGCCCGCGTGAACGCCGCGCTCGCCCGGCACGGGCGCGTGCTCGGCCCCGATCCGGCGAGCGCGGTCGCCTGCACGGTCGGCGGCGTGGTCGCGAACAACGCCTCCGGTATGACGGCGGGCACCACCCGCAACGCCTACGTCACTCTGGCCTCGCTCATGTTCGTCCTGCCGTCCGGCACGGTCGTCGACACCGCGGAACCCGACGCCGACGAGCGGCTGGCCCTGGCGGAGCCGGACCTGTGCACCGGACTCATGGAGCTCAAGACCGAGATCGAGGCGGACGCCGGGCTGGTCGACCGCATCCGCGCCAAGTACGCGATCAAAAACACCAACGGGTACCGACTGGACGCGTTCCTCGACGGCTCGACACCCGCCGGGATCCTGCGCGGTCTGATGGTCGGCTCGCAGGGCACCTTCGGCTTCATCTCGGAGGTCGTCTTCGACACCCTGCCGCTGGACCGCCGGGTCTCCGCGGCGCTGCTGTTCTTCGGCTCGCTGCCGGCCGCGGCCGCCGCCGTGCCCCTGTTCACCGCGGCCGGCGCCTCGGCCGTCGAGCTGATGGACGGCAACACCCTGCGTGCCTCGGTGGCCGTCGACGGCGTGCCCGGGGACTGGGCCGGTCTGCCGGGTCCGACGACCGCGCTGCTCGTCGAGTTCCGCGCCCCGGACGAGGGGGCACAGGAGGCGTACGAGGAGCGGGCCCGCGCGATCCTTGAGGGGCTTTCCCTGGTGTCGCCCGTGCCGTCGGTCACGAACTCCTTCACCCGTGACCAGCGGACCGTGGCCGGCTACTGGAAGGCCCGCAAGGCATTCGTGACGGCGGTCGGCGGCGCGCGTCCGTCCGGTACGACGCTGATCACGGAGGACTTCGCGGTACCGCCCGAGCGGCTCGCCGAGGCCTGCGAGGCGCTGCTGGAACTCCAGACCCGGCACGGTTTCGACGCCGCCGTCGCGGGCCACGCCGCCCACGGCAACCTGCACTTCCTGCTGGCCTTCGACGCCTCCCGGACGGCCGACGTGGAGCGTTACGCGGCCTTCATGGACGCGTTCTGCCGGCTCACGGTCGAACGCTTCGACGGCTCACTCAAGGCCGAACACGCCACCGGACGCAACATCGCGCCCTTCCTGGAGCTCGAATGGGGGCCCAGGGCGACGGAGTTGATGTGGCGCACGAAACGGCTGATCGACCCGGACGGCGTCCTCGCCCCGCGCGTCGTGCTCGACCGCGATCCGCGTGCGCACGTACGAGGTCTGAAGACCATCCCGCGCGTCGAGGCGATCGCCGACCCGTGCATCGAGTGCGGCTTCTGCGAACCGACCTGCCCCAGCCGGGACGTGACGACGACACCGCGCCAGCGGATCGTGCTGCGCCGCGAGTTGATGCGCCAGGCCGACGGCTCGCCCGTGGAGAAGGGACTCCTGGAGGCGTACGGATACGACGCCGTGGACACCTGCGCGGGCGACTCCACCTGCAAACTGGCCTGCCCGGTCGGCATCGACACGGGCGCTTTGATGAAGACGTTCCGGCACGCCCGGCATTCGCCGCGCGAGGAGAAGGCGGCCGCGCTGGCCGCGCGGCACTTCCGGGCCCTCGAGGTCTCCGCCCGGCTGGCCGTGGCCGCCGCGGACCGGATCGGCGACCGGCGGGTGAACGCTGTGACGCGGGCGGTACGCAGGGCCGTACGCCCCGATCTCGTGCCCGAGTGGCTGCCGCGCATGCCCGGAGCCGCGCCCTCCGCCATGCCCCGCACCGGGCGCGTGGGGGCCGTCGCCGTCTACTACCCGGCGTGCGTCAACCGCATCTTCGGCGGCCCGGGAGACGTGTCCCTGGCGCGGGCCGTCGTCGCGGTCTCCGCACGCGCGGGAAGACCCGTGTGGATTCCGGACGATGTGCGCGGAACGTGCTGCGCGACGATCTGGCACTCCAAGGGGTACGACGCCGGCAACGCCGTGATGGCCAACCGCGTCGTCGAGGCGGCGTGGGGCTGGACCGCCGGCGGCAGACTGCCGCTCGTCGTGGACGCCTCGTCGTGCACGCTCGGCATCGCGCGCGAGGTCGTACCGTATCTGACCCCGGACAACCGTGAGTTGCATGCCGAGCTGCGGGTCGTCGACTCGGTGGTGTGGGCGGCGGAGGAACTCCTCCCCCACCTCACCGTGCACCGCACCCTCGGCTCCGCGGTCCTCCATCCGACCTGCTCCATGCGGCACTTGGGCGACGAGGCCGAGCTGCGCGCAGTCGCCGAGGCCTGTGCGGACGAGGTGGTGGTGCCCGACGACGCCGGGTGCTGCGCCTTCGCGGGCGACCGCGGCATGCTCCACAGGGAGCTCACCGAGTCGGCCACCCGCGAGGAGGCGGCGTACGTGACCTCACGCGACTTCGACGCGCATCTGTCGGCCAACCGCATGTGCGAGGTGGGCATGGATCACGCGACGGGCCGCTCCTACCACTCCGCCCTGCTGGCGCTGGAACACGCGACCCGCCCCGGCGCCGGGGCGGCCGACCGGTCCTCCTGAGCCGGCCGGTGATCAGGCCTCGCCCGGCTCAGCAGCGGGCGCGGTCCTGCGTGAGCGTCCCTTGCACCGTGACCAGGGAGCGGTCGTAACAGCCGGCCGAACCGTGGCGCCGATAGCGCTCGCTCGTCGTGGCGACCGCGTGCCGCTGGTCGCGCGGCACACCGGTCGTGTAGGCCGCGTCGCCCGTGTAGGTGTCGTCGAGCCGTGACCACGTGGTGGGCCGGCCGCCCGACTTCTCGGTCACGGTGGCCCGGTCGCCGAGCGTCAGCACGGTCCGCAGCCGGGCGTCGGCGCCGAGGGTCGTCGTGCCGTCCATCGTGTACGTGCGCCGGGTACGCGTCGTCGTGGCCGGTCCGCGTCCGTCGACGGTCACCACCTCGTCGTCGGTCCACGTCGCCTCCAGGCCGTCCGTGTTCTCCCCCTCGGTCCAGCGGTGCGTGGAGTTGTTGGCGAGGACCCGGCCGACCGTCGTCAGCACCCGGCCGTGCGAGGTGTCGAGATACCCGGCGACCGTCAGCCGGTGCCCGCCCACGGTGTCGACGCGGTTCTCCGAACCGGGTGTGTACGTGGCCGAGTCGGTGAGGTCGCCCGCCTCGGCCCGGACGAGCCCGCCGCTCACCCGGGCGCGCCCCGCGTCCTGTCGGACCAGCACGTTGACGGGCAGACTCCAGCCGGTCCGCCCCTCGGGAACGCCCACGACGGAGACGTCGATGCGGTGCGGGCGCCCGTCGTTGAGGAGTCCGGCGAACGGGGTCAGGTCGTACTCGACGGGTCTGACCGCGAAGGCGCGGGGCGCCGGAATCACGTACCAGAGGAAGGGGTTGGACCAGCCTCCGGTCCACACCGTCGGGAACGGCTCGGCGATTCCGGCGAGCCGGCCGTCGACCTTGATCTGCACCTCACGGTAGGGGCCGTCGCCCGCCTTGCAGGAGTACGGTGCCGCCTCCGGGACCGTCATGTACCAGACCTCCTCGCAGCCGCCACCGGACCCGGTCGCGTACACCTCGGCGATCACGCGCTCACTGTTGCGCGGGGTCGTCAGGGTGCCGTCCTGGAGGGTCAGGACACGGTCGGGGGTCACGGCGGGCCTGCCCGCGTAGAAGGTCAGCGTGGCCTTGACGTCGAGGACCCCGGTGTACGTGTCGTCGACGACGGTCCCGATGAGCATCTCGACGTCCTGGCTCCGCCGGAACGTGTCGCTGTAGCGGGTCACATCCGTCTCGACGGACCACTCGATCCCGTCGGGCGACGGCTCGGGCGTGGACGTACGGAGAATCTCCACCCCGCCGACGTGCAGATAGCCGAGGCGGTCGAACTGACGCCCCTTGACCTTGCCTTCGAGTCGGAGCACGACCTTGCTCCAGCGGTCGCCGCAGCCCGACGGCGGGGCGTAGGTCCCTGTGTAGGGCGTGAAGTCGCGGAACTGCGCCTCGGCGAGCGTCACTTCGCAGGACTTCGCGGACGGCCTGCCGACGGGCGGGGCTGCGGTGACGGGGTCGTGCCAGTCGCTGCCGAACTCGGCGGGCACGTCGGCCGACCGGGCGACGGGCGTGGACGCGCCCTCCGCGACGGACGCGGTGGCCGCCGGAGCCGGGCCCGCCCCGAGAAGGGTGCTCGCCGCCCACACCAATCCGGCGAGCATGGACATGATGACCGGTCTCTTCATGTGCGGTGTTCTACGGGGCCGCCGAGCCGTCCGCAATGGCGCACCGGCGCCTCCCGGCCAACGCACCCGGGTCCGCTAGGCCTTCAGATCCGCCTTGTCCCCCATCACCACCACGGGATGCTGCCGCGGGTCGAGTGTGCGCAGGAGGTACTCCATGCCCTCCTTGGGCAGACTCACGCACGCCGACGTGCCGCTGCCGTGGTCCATGTGCAGCCAGATGCCGCCGCCCTTGTCGTCGCCCCAGGGCCGGGTGGGATCATCCGGCGGATTGCCTTCGAGGCGGTTGTAGTCGATGGCGATGACGTAGTCGAAGTCGTGCCAGTACGACTCGGGCCAGTCGTGCGGAGCCTGGTACGTCTCCGACTGCGTGTACGGCAACAGGGCACCCGGGTCATCGAGCACGCCACCGGCGTCGCTGAGCGTGAACACGCCGACGGGGCTGCGCTTGTCGTCCTCGTGATGGTCGGTGGTCCAGCCCTTCTTCCCGTTGTGCGCGGCCCAGACACTCGTCTTCTCCCAGGCCGTACCGGACTTCGTGTACAGCACGGCCGTGGAGTCCGCGGAGTCCTCGCCCTCGCCGTACACCGCCAGGACCTGCCGCGAGTCGGAGGGGATCTGCCGCTGGAGCCGGTCACCCACATCGGGGATGCGCGTCGGGTCGACCGCGGGCGCACTCGTACGAGCGACCTCGCCGCGGGATCCCGAGTGGCCCTTGGCACCGCTGCCGTTGCCGCTGTCGCCCTCCGCGCCACCGCAGGCCGAGAGCGCGAGCACGACGGCCCCGCAGACCATGGCCGCGAGCCCCGTGCGCATCGCACCGTTCTTTCGCATGCCGCCCATCCTCGCATCACGTATCGGGCGAATCGCCCTTCTCTCCCGTACCGGCCAGTCGCGGCCGCCCCGGTCCGGTTCCTTGCGGCGGGACGTAAAACCGTTTGCTTTCGACCACGCTGCGACGCGAACCTGTCACGGTTTGCTGCCTGCCCCGGCCGGACGGCTGCCGACATCCGGAACACTCTCCATCGCCTGACACGAGCCACTGGGACGTCATGCAGATCCAAGACCTTCCGTATCCCGACCCGGGTGTGCCCGACGCGCGCTCAGGTCCCCGATTCCTGTGGTGGCTCGGGCGGAATCAACTCGGCGGACAGTTCAAGGCCCTGGCCTGGGGTCTGCTGCACTTCCTCGCCGTTTCCGCGCTGCCGTTCTGCGTCGGTCTGGCCGTCCAGTCCGTCATCGACCGTTCCGGCACCCGGCTCGCCCTGACCGGCGCGCTGATGGCCGTGTGCGGCGCGTGCATCGCCGTCGGCGAGCTCATGCTGCACCGCACCGCGGTCACCAACTGGATCACCGCGGCCGCGCGCGTCCAGCAACTGCTGGCCCGCCGGACCGCGCTCCTGGGCTCCGCGCTGACGCGGCGCGTCGCGGCGGGCGAGGTGGTCTCCGTCTCCACCGGCGACGTCGAGAAGATCGGCTGGTTCGTGGAGGGCGTGTCCCGGTTCTCGGCCGCCGCCGTGACGGTCGTGGTGGTCTGTGTCGCCCTGGTCGTCTACCAGCCGGCCCTGGGCGTGCTCGTCGCCGTGGGCGTACCCGTGCTGGCGTTGGCCGTACTTCCGCTGCTGCCCCGGGCCACCCGGCGTGCCGACTTCCAGCGGGAGAAGGCGGGCCGTGCCACCGAGCTGGCCTCCGACACCGTGGCGGGCCTGCGGGTACTGCGCGGCATCGGTGGCGAGGAGCTCTTCCTCGACCGCTACCGCCGCGCCTCCCAGGAGGTGCGCAGGGCCGCCGTGCGCAGCGCGCGCATGTGGTCGGCGATCTCGGCGATCCAGGTGCTGCTGCCCGGTCTGCTGATGATCGCCGTCGTCTGGCGCGGTGTGGAGCTGGCCCGGGACGGCCGGATCGAGGTCGGTGAACTGGTCACCGTGTACAGCGCCGTCATGCTGCTCACCTACCCTTTGCGGCATTTCGAAGAGATCGCCATGGCGTATTCCTTCTCGCGTCCGTCGGCCAAGCGCGCGGCCCGGGTGCTGTCCCTGGAACGGGCCATCGACAGCGGCGGCTCCCTCGCCGCGGAGGTACCGCGCGGCGACCTGTACGACCCGGTGACCGGTCTGCTCGCTCCCGCGGGCCGCTTCACCGCCGTGGTGTGCGGGGACCCGGACGCGGCGGGACTGCTGGCCGAGCGGCTCGGCGGCCACCCCTCCGAACAGGGCGACGAGGGTCGCGTCGAGGACGGGCCGAGGAGCACCTCGGTGGTCCTCGGGGGCGTACCGCTGGACGAGCTGCCCCTGGAGTGCGCCCGCACCGCCGTCCTCGTCCAGGACAAGGACCCGGTGCTGCTGTCGGGCACTCTGCGCGAGCTGCTCGACGTGCCCGCGTCGGGTCTCGTGAGCGCCGAGGCCGCCCTGTCGGCGGCCCAGTGCGGCGACGTGCTGGACGCGCTCACCCAGGGCTCGCTCGACACCGAGGATCCGATGGACGCGCGCGTCACGGAACGCGGGCGCTCCCTGTCCGGGGGCCAGCGCCAGCGGCTCGCACTGGCCCGGTCCCTGATCACGGACCCGGAGGTACTCGTCCTGGACGAGCCGACGTCCGCGGTGGACTCGCACACCGAGGCCCGGATCGCCGACGGAGTGCGCTCCCTGCGCACCGGGCGCACGACCGTGGTCTTCACCTCCTCACCGCTGCTCCTGGACCACGCGGACCGGGTCGTCCTGGTCCACGAGGGCGAAGTGGTCGCGGTCGGCGCGCACCGCGAACTGGTGCACGGCGAACCGCGATACCGAGCCGTGGTGACCCGCGAGACCGAGGAAGAGTCCGCCGCCGAGGCCGCGAACCGCACCGCACTCGTCCCGGTGGTCTCTGACGGTGAGACCACCCTCGGCACGGTGACCGTGAACGACGAAACCGCTCTCGGCACGGTGACCGCGGACGACGCGGCCGTTCTCGACGGCGTACTGGAAGAGATCGAGGAGACCGCATGATCGGCGTGGCCCCACCGGCGTACGACCCGGCCGCCCCGACGACGGCGAACACGCTGCCCGTCGGCGCGCCCGCGACCGTGCGCGCCTACGTGACCGAACTGTTCCGACGGCACCGCAGAGCCTTCCTGCTCCTCGTCGCCGTCAACACCGTGGCCGTCGTGGCCTCGATGGCCGGGCCCTATCTGCTGGGCTCGGTCGTCGAACGCGTCTCGGACCACGCGCGCGACCTCCATCTGGAGGCCACCGCCGCTCTCTTCGTCGTCGCGCTCGTGGTCCAGGCCGTGTTCGTGCGGGAGGTGCGGCTGCGTGGTGCCATGCTCGGCGAGCGGATGCTGGCCGACCTGCGCGAGGACTTCCTCGTACGGTCGGTGGGTCTGCCGCCCGGCGTCCTGGAACGGGCCGGGACGGGCGACCTGCTGTCCCGCATCACCACGGACATCGACCGGCTCGCCAACGCGATGCGCGAGGCCGTCCCGCAACTGGCCATCGGCGTGGTGTGGGCGGCCCTGCTCCTCGGCGGACTCGCCGTGACCGCCCCCGTGCTCGCTCCCGCCGTCCTCGTGGCCGTTCCGGTGCTGGTGATGGGCTGCCGCTGGTACTTCAAACGGGCGCCCGCCGCCTACCGCTCGGAGGCGGCCGGCTACGCCGCCGTCGCCGCCGTCCTCGCGGAGACGGTCGACGCCGGGCGCACCGTCGAGGCGCACCGACTGGGCGGGAGCCGCATCGAGCTGTCGGACCGCCGCGTCCGGGAATGGACGGCCTGGGAGCGCTACACGCTCTGGCTGCGGTCGGTTCTCTTCCCGGTCGTCAACATCACGCATGTGACGGTGCTCTGCTCGGTCCTGATGATCGGTGGGTGGCTCGCCCTCCAGGGCTGGATCGGGGTGGGCCAGCTCACGACGGGTGCCCTGATCGCCCAGATGCTCGTCGACCCGGTGGGACTGATCCTGCGCTGGTACGACGAGCTGCAGGTCGCCCAGGTCTCGCTGGCGCGGCTGGTCGGTGTCCGGGACATCGAGCCCGCCGCGGGCGACCCGGACGTGAAGCCCGAGGGACGCGACGTCCACGCCGACCGGGTGCACTTCGGCTACCGCGCGGGGGTGGACGTGCTCCGGGAGGTCTCCCTGGCGGTGCCGCCCGGGACCCGGCTCGCCCTGGTCGGCCCGTCCGGCGCGGGGAAATCCACCCTGGGCAGACTGCTCGCCGGGATCTACGCGCCCCGGGACGGCCGCATCACCCTCGGCGGCGCCGAGCTGTCCCGGATGCCCGCGGAGGAGGTCCGGGCGCACGTTGCCCTGGTCAACCAGGAGCACCACGTTTTCGTGGGCTCCCTGCGCGACAACCTGCTGCTCGCCGTCCCCCACGCCCGGCAGCAACAGAACGAGGAGCAAGATCAGGAGCAGGCTCAGGGGCAGAAGCAGGGGCGGCAGGCTCCAGCTCCGGAAGGGACTCAGGCACCGACCCCGACCCAGGCGGAGCATCAGGGCGAAGGCGCCGCCTCCATGGACGCCCGGCTCTGGGCCGCTCTCGGCGCGGTCGACGCGGCCGGCTGGGCGCGGGCGCTGGACGACGGTCTGGACACCGAGGTCGGCTCGGGCGGGTTCGCGCTCACTCCGGCCCAAGCCCAGCAGATCGCGCTGGCCCGGCTGGTCCTGGCCGACCCGCACACCCTGGTCCTGGACGAGGCGACCTCGCTCCTGGATCCGCGCGCGGCCCGCCATCTGGAGCGCTCTCTGGCCCGCGTCCTCGACGGCCGCACCGTCGTCGCCATCGCCCACCGTCTCCACACCGCTCATGACGCGGACGTCATCGCCGTCGTCGAGAACGGCCGCATCAGCGAGCTCGGCAGCCACGAGCAACTGGTCGCGGCGGACGGCGCGTACGCGGCACTGTGGAGGTCCTGGCACGGGTGAGCGGGGTGCCCTGCCGGGGCCTGTGGCGCTGCTGGTCGGCCCCTGTGGCGTTGCGCGGTGCCGAAGGGGGGTGGAAGGCTGGATGTGGGCACCCGCTCGGGGGACTCCCGGGAACCAACCGGTTCCCGGGGATGGACGCCTGTGTCCTCGGGTCCGCGCGCCCGCCGTCGAACACGGCGGCTCCGGTCCCGTCCGCACCCCCTGGAGGTACCCGTGGACAGCGCCGACGGATGGGGAGACGACGTCTACCAGCCCGACGGATCCGAGGTACAGGACGACGCGGGGCTGCTCGACGCCGAGGACACACTGGTCACGGACGGTGTGAGTGACCCCCTGGACCGCGGCTGGTCGCCGCCGGATCGGCCGTGGGCGGTGGAGCACAGCGGGGTGACCGCCTCGGAGCGCCGTGCGGGCGAGACCCTGGATCAGCGCCTCGCCGACGAGCTGCCCGACATCGCCGGATCCGACGGCGACGGCATCGGCGACTGCGAGGGCACCGACGGAGAGCCCATCGACAACGAGGTGGGCGCCCTCCGCTCGGGCCGTCTGGTGGCGCCGAACGAAGGCGCGCACGAGGACGAGGAGAGCGGGCTCATCGCCACGGACATCGGCATCGACGGTGCCGCGGCCTCGGCGGAGGAGGCCGCTATGCACATCGTCGACGAGGACGCCGTGTCCGGCTGACCAGTACGCCTCCCGCTTCTTTCCCAAGAAGGAGTCGCCATGCAGCAGGACAAGCAGCCCGACTACCGCCCCGTGGTGTTCCGCGACCGTGCCGCCGGCTACGCGTTCCTCACGCGCTCCACCGCCACGAGCGACCGGACCATCGACTGGGACGACGGCGAGACCTACCCGGTCGTGGACGTCGAGATCTCCTCCGAGAGCCACCCCTTCTACACCGGCAAGGCCCGCACAGTGGACTCCGAGGGCCGCATCGCCCAGTTCGAGCGGCGCTTCGGAGGCGGAGAGCAGGGGTCCGGCGGGGACAACGCCGGCTGACCGAGCCGGGCGCCCTTCGCCGAGCCGAAGGCGCCCGCACGGCCGCGAAGGAGCCGCGCGCCGCTGATGCGGCCCGGGCGGCGCCGGACTCAGATGAAGTTCAGCGCGGCCGCGCAGCCTACGGCGCCCAGCACCATGAACACCGGCGTCAGCACCTTGAGCTCGACCCAGCTCCCCGCGCGGAAACGCATCGCCTTGGGCGGGCCTATCGGATACCAGCGCTTGCGGCCGACCGGGATGGGCCACAGGATCGGGCAGCCCGACACCGTGAGCGCGTCCCCGATGTCGTGCACCAGGGCGCCGAGGATGATCGGCAGTCCGAGCCACAGGTACTCCTGGCCCGGCGCGGAGAACAGCCAGTCCGCGCCGTTGCCCGGCTTGTCCAGGGTCTGCGCGAGGATCCACGAGCTCGTCGCGGCGAGCAGCCAGACCAGGACGTTGCTGCTCGAACCGCGGGCGGCCCGCCACAGCAGGCCCTCGATGGCGAGCACCATGTGCACGAAGAGGATGCCGAGGACGGCCCAGCGACCGCAGGTGATCGCCAGCACGGCCGTGCCCGATCCGAGCGCCACCGCCCACACCCAGGTGTGCGTCAGTGTGCGGTGACCGCCGCTGCGCCGGGGGTCGCCCGGCTTGCGGGTCCCCTTGTAGGCGGCGTAGGACAGCTTGTCGACGATCTCGCACAGCCTGCGTGACACCGGTCCGAAGGCATTGGAGATCGTGGCGGCCTTGTGGTCCAGGTCCGGGGCGAGAGCTGCGCCGGCGCAGATCAGGGCGCCGACGAGCAGGACCGGCCAGGGCATGGCATGGCCGGTCGCGGCGGCCGCCGCTCCGACGCCGAGCCAGGCCGCGGCCCCCGACAGTGAGTGTGCTGGTCCCATCATGGCCGTTCCCCGCCCCATTTCTCTTGCAACGCTGTCCAGTTGCCCGTGCACGCTGACGCGTCACCGGCGCCACAGCGTAGCGGTCGTGATCTTCCCGCGAACATCCGATTCCCCCATCACGTGTATCGACAGGCAAGATGGGGGCGTGACCCTTATCGATCAGCTCCCGCAGACCACAGACCCCGACGCCCTCTACGAAGCCTTCGAGTCGTGGGCCGGGGAACGCGGTCTCACCCTCTACCCCCACCAGGAGGAGGCGCTGATCGAGGTTGTCTCGGGTGCGAACGTGATCGTCTCGACACCCACCGGCTCGGGCAAGAGCATGATCGCCGCGGGCGCGCACTTCGCCGCGCTCGCCCGGGACGAGGTCACTTTCTACACGGCGCCGATCAAGGCACTCGTCTCGGAGAAGTTCTTCGAGCTGTGCAAGATGTTCGGCACCGAGAACGTCGGCATGCTCACCGGCGACGCCTCCGTGAACGCCGACGCCCCGGTCATCTGCTGCACCGCCGAGGTCCTCGCGTCCATCGCCCTGCGGGACGGCAAGCACGCCGACGTCGGTCAGGTCGTCATGGACGAGTTCCACTTCTACGCCGAGGGCGACCGGGGCTGGGCATGGCAGATCCCGATCCTGGAACTTCCGCAGGCGCAGTTCATCCTGATGTCGGCGACGCTCGGCGACGTCGCGATGTTCGAGAAGGACCTCACGCGCCGCACCGGCCGCCCGACGGCGGTGGTCCGCTCGGCGACCCGGCCCGTCCCGCTCTCCTACGAGTACGTGCTCACTCCGCTGACGGAGACGCTCACCGAACTGCTCGCCACGAAGCAGGCCCCGGTCTACATCGTGCACTTCACCCAGGCACAGGCCGTGGAGCGCGCGCAGGCGCTGATGAGCATCAACATGTGCACGCGCGAGGAGAAGGACCAGATCGCCGAGCTCATCGGCAACTTCCGGTTCACGACCAAGTTCGGCCGCAACCTCTCCCGTTACGTACGCCACGGCATCGGTGTGCACCACGCCGGCATGCTGCCCAAGTACCGGCGGCTCGTGGAGAAGCTGGCCCAGGCCGGTCTCCTGAAGGTCATCTGCGGCACGGACACTCTGGGTGTGGGTGTCAACGTCCCCATCCGCACGGTGCTGTTCACCGCGCTGACGAAGTACGACGGGACGCGGGTGCGCACGCTGCGCGCCCGTGAGTTCCACCAGATCGCCGGCCGGGCCGGGCGCGCGGGCTTCGACACGGCGGGCTACGTCGTCGCTCAGGCGCCGGAGCACGTCATCGAGAACGAGAAGTCGCTCGCCAAGGCGGGCGACGACCCGAAGAAGCGCCGCAAGGTGGTACGCAAGAAGGCTCCCGAGGGCTTCGTGGGCTGGACGGACAGCACCTTCGAGAAGCTGATCGCCTCCGATCCCGAGCCGCTGACCTCGCGCTTCCGCGTCACGCACACCATGCTGCTCTCGGTGATCGCACGCCCCGGCAACGCCTTCGACGCGATGCGGCATCTCCTCGAGGACAACCACGAGCCGCGCAAGCAGCAGTTGCGGCACATCCGCCGGGCCATCGCGATCTACCGTTCGCTCCTCGACGGCGGCATCGTCGAGAAGCTCGACGAGCCGGACCCGACGGGCCGCATCGTGCGGCTGACCGTCGATCTCCAGCAGAACTTCGCGCTCAACCAGCCTCTGTCGACGTTCGCGCTCGCCGCCTTCGACCTGCTGGACCCCGATTCCCCGTCGTACGCCCTGGACATGGTGTCCGTCGTGGAGTCCACGCTGGACGAACCGCGGCAGATCCTCGCGGCCCAGCAGAACAAGGCCCGTGGCGAGGCCGTGGCCGCGATGAAGTCCGACGGCGTCGAGTACGAGGAGCGCATGGAGCGGCTCCAGGAGGTGACGTACCCCAAGCCTCTGGAGGAACTGCTCTTCCACGCGTACAACACCTACCGCAAGAGCCATCCGTGGGTCGGCGACCACCCGCTGTCGCCGAAGTCCGTCATCCGTGACATGTACGAACGGGCCATGTCCTTCACCGAGTTCGTCTCCTTCTACGAGCTCGCCCGCACCGAGGGCATCGTCCTGCGCTACCTGGCCAGCGCCTACAAGGCCCTCGAGCACACCGTCCCGGACGACCTCAAGTCCGAGGACCTGGAGGACCTGATCGCCTGGCTGGGCGAGCTGGTGCGCCAGGTCGACTCCAGCCTGCTCGACGAATGGGAACAGCTCGCCAACCCCGAGGTGATGACGGCCGAGGAGGCGCAGGAGAGGGCCGACCAGGTCAAGCCGGTCACCTCGAACGCCCGGGCCTTCCGTGTCCTCGTCCGCAACGCGATGTTCCGCAGGGTCGAGCTGGCCGCTCTGGACAACGTCGACGAACTCGGCGAGATGGACGGAGAATCCGGCTGGGACGCCGACGCGTGGGGCGAGGCGATGGACAAGTACTGGGACGAGTACGAGGACCTCGGTACCGGCCCCGACGCCCGTGGCCCCAAGCTGCTCTCGATCGTGGAGGAGCCGCAGAACGGTCTGTGGCGCGTCCGTCAGACCTTCGCCGACCCGAACGGCGACCACGACTGGGGCATCAGCGCGGAGGTCGACCTCACGGCCTCGGACGCCGAGGGCCGTGCCATCGTCAAGGTCACCGACGTCGGACAGCTCTGAGTACAGGAGAACCCCACCGATGACGAACCCGGCCGAGAGGCTCGTCGACCTGCTCGACCTGGAGCAGATCGAGGTCAACATCTTCCGCGGCCGCAGCCCGCAGGAGTCGCTGCAGCGCGTCTTCGGCGGCCAGGTGGCGGGCCAGGCGCTGGTCGCCGCGGGCCGCACCACGGAGGGCGACCGGCCGGTGCACTCGTTGCACGCGTACTTCCTGCGTCCGGGCCGGCCGGGCGTCCCGATCGTGTACCAGGTCGAACGGGTGCGGGACGGGCGGTCGTTCACCACGCGCCGCGTCACCGCCGTGCAGCAGGGCCGCACGATCTTCAATCTGACCGCCTCCTTTCACAAGCCCGAGGAAGGGAGCTTCGAGCACCAGCTGCCGCCGGCCCGCGAGGTGCCGGACCCCGAGTCCCTGCCGACGGTGACGCAGGAGATCAAGGAGCATCTGGGCGCTCTGCCCGAAACGCTGGAACGCATGGCGCGGCGCCAGCCGTTCGACATCCGCTACGTGGACCGGCTGCGCTGGACGCCCGAGGAGGTCAAGGGCGCCGAGCCCCGTAGTGCCGTGTGGATGCGCGCCGTCGGGCCGCTGGGCGACGACCCGCTCGTGCACACCTGCGCTCTCACCTACGCGAGCGACATGACTCTGCTGGACGCCGTCCGCATCCCGGTGGAACCGCTGTGGGGTCCGCGCGGTTTCGACATGGCGTCGCTGGACCACGCCATGTGGTTCCACCGGCCGTTCCGCGCGGACGAGTGGTTCCTGTACGACCAGAAGTCGCCGATCGCGACGGGTGGCCGCGGCCTGGCCCGCGGGCGCATCTACGACCTCGAAGGGCGCCTGCTCGTCTCGGTCGTGCAGGAGGGACTGTTCAGAGCCCTGTAGGCGGACTCGTCCGGGCTCCTGCGACGCAGCCATGCGAGCAGCCTCCGCGACCGTGCGGACTCCGGCCGTGTGAGCGGGGCGTTCGCGGCGGCCAGGCGGCGCCGTTCGGCGCGCGGGGAACCGGCGGGTGAGGTCCGGGCGGCCGACGGTGGAGCCCCGGTCGGCCGACTTGCCGATGACGCGGGCGCCGGGACCGGCGCCTCGACGGTCGGAACATCCGGTGCCGGGCGGGGCGCGGGACGGACTTCCCTGGCTTCCATCACGCTCTGTCCCAGGTCGACCCTCAGCCAGCCGATCTCGTCCGGGTGGTCCGCCGTCGTGATGCGTTCGTTGATCCGAGCGCCGGGCGAGTCGGGAGCCGCCCGGGAAACAGGCGCGGGCATAAGACGGTTGAGGTGCGCGCGCTCGTAGGGATCCTTGACGATCTCGGCCACGTGGACGGGGTCGAGCAGGGACGCCACCGCCGCGGCACGGGCCCAGGGATCCTCGGACTGCCGCAGCAGGAACCCCAGGTGACGGCCACGCCAGTTGCGGGGACGAAGGTCCAGGCCTTCGCCCAACTGGTCCCGGAGGCCTTCCGGTGTGCGGCCGCTCAGCAGCGGCGCGTTCTGCTCGTCGGCCGCGAACTGCCGTAGCTCCTCGGCGAGGTAGAGCCAGACGACCACCCTGTAGCGGTTGAGATAGAACTTGACCGGCCCGACGAGTCCCAGGCGGGCGAGGCGTGCGAACCGGGCGGTCGTCACGCCGACGAGGGCGGCGCCCTCCGTGGTGCCGACGGCTTGGACCCGCTCGCGCAGCGTCTCCGGGAAGCCGGCTTCGGCTCGCACCCGGTCGATCTCCGCGCGTGCGATCCGGCGTCCCCCGCCTCCCTCGTCGGGAACCGAGCGCACACAGCCGAGTTGCAGGGCCAGGTCGAATTCGCCTCGCCTGAGTTCCAGTTCGCGTGCGGCCCTGCTGAGCGAGACGGTGGCGGACTGCGTGATGGTGGTCGCGGACATGACGGTCTCCCCTGTGGTGTCGGAGGCTCGCGCCGGTGTGCGTTCGCCTCGGGAAAAACCGTATCCGGCTTGTCGGACATCGTGGCGGGCCTGTGGAAAACCTCAGCCACGGCGACGTATCAGCAGGTCAGAAGTCTGAAGCAGGCTTGCCCTCCGGTTGCCGCGCGTCCACGCGAAGGTGTTCGCCGACGCGGTTCACGAGCAACGTCATCTCGTAGGCGACCTGCCCGATGTCCGCCTCCGCCCCGCTGAGGACGGACAGACAACTGCCCGAGCCGGCCGCGGTGACGAAGAGAACCGCGTCGTCGAACTCGACCATCGTCTGCCGTACCTGACCCGCGCCGAAATGGCGGCCGGAGCCCTTGGCCAGGCTGTGCAGTCCCGACGAGACCGCGGCGAGGTGTTCCGCGTCCTCGCGTCGGAGTCCCGTGCTCGCGCCCGTCACCAGCCCGTCGTTGGACAGCACCAACGCATGCCGAACGTGCTCGACGCGCTCGGTGAGGTCGTCCAGCAACCAGCCGAGTCCCGTGTTCTGTTCCATGATCCGGTCTCCCCGTGTGCTGTTCCCCCTGGCCGGAGGATTCGACCAGCAAGCCTTCCCCACTGCCGCCGTCCGGGCAAGGCGCATGAGCGGCATGGCAGAGAAGATGGCCGACGAGCGGGCGCGAACGGTGGTACCGCGGGCAGGCCCTGCGACGGTGGCGGGGGGCGGGGCTGTGCCGATGCGACGGCGGGCGCTCTCAGCCGACGGATTCGAGCAGTCGGGCGGTGTACACCCGGCCCGCGTACTCCACGAGCCGGATCAGCACCTCCTTCCCGGAGTCGCGGTCACGGGCGTCACAAAGGACCACGGGCGTACCTCGGTCGAGGTCGAGGGCGCGGGAGACGTCCTGGGTCCCGTGCGCGCGAGCGCCCGGGAAGCAGTTGACGGCCACCACGAAGGGAATCCGGCGGTGCTCGAAGTAGTCCACCGCGGGGAAACAGTCCTCGAGACGTCGGGTGTCGGCAAGGACGACAGCGCCCAGAGCTCCCGTCGACAGTTCGTCCCACAGGAACCAGAACCGGTCCTGGCCGGGTGTTCCGAAGAGATAGAGCGAGAGCCCCGCACGGATGGTGATGCGTCCGAAGTCCATGGCCACTGTGGTGGTGATCTTCTGGGCCACGCCGTCGGTCTCGTCGACGGAACGACCGGCCTCGCTCAGCAGTTCCTCGGTGCGCAGCGGCCGGATCTCGCTGACCGCACCCACCAGGGTGGTCTTCCCGACGCCGAACCCGCCGGCGACCAGTATCTTCAGCGCCATGGCGGTCGGGTCACCACCCGTGGCGTCGGAATTCTCGGAGACCATGAATCACTTCTCTCGGGAGTGCCGGCGACGACCGGCGTCGATGCGTGTGTACGGGCGAGCGAAGCCAGCATCATGACAACTACGACCTGGCCAGGCGGGGGTTGGACCACAGATTGCCCCTCGCGACCGGAACGCGCGCGTTCTGTGTCCAGGAGTGAGCGTGAACGGCCGTGACGCCGATCGATGTGGATCGCCTAGAGCGCCCTCAGCCCCTCGATCACCTCGCGGAGGATTCGCTCGTCGGGCAGGTGCGCGGGCGGAACCGGGCGGTGGACGGTGACACAGCCGCGTTCCAGGAGGTCGCCCAGAAGGACCCTGACCACGCCCACCGGAAGTCCGGTGCCCGCGGCCAGTTCGGCGACCGACAGGGTCTCGGCACGGCACAGTTCGATCATGGTCCGGTGCTCCGGGCCGAGCGAGGTGTCCTCATCGGCTTCTGGCGCCGCCCCGTCGAGCGTGACCAGGGCGATCAGATCGAAGTGCGTCCCGGCCGGACCGGCTGTGGTGCGGCCGCCCGTCACGGCGTAGGGCCGGACGAGCGGGCCCGCCTCCTGGTCGTACCATTGGCTGCCCGGCCATGCCGGGGTGCCCGGCGCGTCCTCGGTCATCTGTGCGGGCCGTCCTCGGTCATCCTGCCGCGGGCGGCTGTGCGCCGACCCGGGGCGGGGCGTGGAGATGCTCGCCGACACGCTTGACCAGGAGCGCCATCTCGTACGCCACGAGGCCGACGTCGGCAGTGACCGTGGTCAGGACGGCGAGGCACGAGCCGTCCCCCGCGGCGGCCACGAACAGGAAGCCCTCGTCCATCTCCACCATCGTCTGGCGCACCCCGCCCGCGCCGAAGTGGCGGCCCGCCCCCTTGGCCAGGCTGTGGAATCCGGAGGCGACGGCCGCGAGGTGTTCGGCGTCCTCGCGCCGCAGGGCCGTGGACGCGCCCACCGCGAGTCCGTCGTTCGACAGCACCACGGCGTGCCGTACTTCGGTCACGCGCAGCACCATGTCGTCCAGCAGCCAGTCGAGTTCACCGGACCGCTGAACGCTGTCCGTGCTCGGGTCCTGGATCATGAGGCGTCTCCTTCACTGCTGTCAGTGCCCTTTGCGGGGCCTGGAGTTGCGCCGACGCCGGGTGACCGGCCACCGCCCCGTGCCCAGCCGGCCCGGTACGCGGTCATGCGGGCGCGTACGAGTTCGGGTGTGCGCTCGTCGTCCGACGGAGACACAGGGAGTTCCGCCGGCTCGTCGGAACGCTGTTCGCGCAATTGGGGAGCGAGGTTCGCCTGGCGCACCCTGCGGGGAAGTCCGCCGGAGCCTCCGGTGTCCTCCTCGGGTCGTCGCGGGCGGAGGAGCGCGACGTCCGAAAGAGCGGGCTTCTTCGTACCGTTCGCCGGGGGCGGTGTCCCCGGCGATCCATTCGTCCGTTCCTCAGAGGCTCTCGGTCGCGGGGGGACCAGTGCGGGCCTCTCGGTGGCGGCTTCGACGGCGTCGGGTTCCGGAGCGACCGGCACGCGCGCGTACTCCCTTTCCGGCGTCGGCCCGTCCACGTCGGCCTCACGGAGGGAACGTTCCATCGGACCGCCCTGGAGCAGTGCCGTGGGCAGCAGCACGACCGCGGTCGTCCCTCCGTAGGGAGAGGCCTGCAGGTGCACCTTGATGCCGTGCCGGGCCGAGAGCCGGCTCACCACGAAGAGGCCCAGCCGGTCGCTGTCGTACAGGTCGAGGGCTTCGGACCGCTCGATTCGGAGGTTGGCCTCCGCGATCCGGTCCTTGCCCATGCCCAGTCCCCGGTCCTCGATCTCGATCGCGTAGCCGTTCGCGACCGGTTCGCCGGTGATCCGCACGCGCGTGTGCGGCGGGGAGAACTGCGCGGCGTTCTCGACGAGTTCCGCCAGCAGATGGGTGAGGTCGGCGACCGTTCCGCCGACGACGGCCGCCTCGGGGAGCTGCCGTACCTCCACGCGCGCGTAGTCCTCGATCTCGGAGACCGCCGCCCGGACCACGTTCGTGAGCGAGACGGGCCTGCGCCACGCCCGTCCGGGCGCGGCTCCGGAAAGGATGATGAGGCTCTCCGCGTGACGTCGCATCCGCGTGGTGAGGTGGTCGAGGCGGAACAGGTCGCTGAGCTCGTCAGGGTCTTCGGACCTGCGCTCCATGGCGTCCAGGAGGTTCAACTGGCGGTGCACGAGGACCTGGCTGCGCCGGGCCAGGTTGACGAACACCCCGGAGATGCCTCCGGCCAGCTCCGCGCGTTCGACCGCGGCACTCAGCGCGGCCCTGTGCACGGTGTTCAGGGCCTGGGCGACCTGTCCGGTCTCGTCCTCGGAGCGCAGACCTGGCGGTGCCTCGTCGTCGACGTCCACCGGCTCGCCCGCGCGCAGCCTGCGCATGGCTTCGGGGAGCTTCCTGCGGGCGATGTCCAGAGCGCCGTCGCGCAGCCCTACGAGTTCGACCACGAGGTCGCGTCCGATGCGTACGGAGATGATCAGCGAGGCGATGACGGCGGCGAGGCCGAAGAGGACCGCGGCGCCGGCGGGGGTGAGCAGGGCGCGCCCGAGCGGGTCGGTCGCGTCGTCCGCGGACACGCGACCCGCGTCGGCCTCGACCGTACGCATTCCGTCGCTGACCCGCTCGTGAGCGATGCTCCAGGCGGCCTCCGGCGCGGCGTCGAGTGCCTTGGGCCCGGGGCGCGAGAGGAGCACCTTGTCCTCGACGGCGCGCACGTCGTCGTACGCGCTCCCCTCCACGAGATCGTTCCAGGCGGTCCGTTCGGGCCCGTCGAGGTCCGGTGTCGCGGCGTCCGTGAGGGTGCGGCGCGTGTCCACGGCGCCCGTGAACAGTCGTAGCCGCTCACCGTCGAGGGTCCCGGCGAGCCGGGCGCCGCCGAGCACGGCGTCCTCCTGGGCGAGCGCCTCCCCCGCCCGGGAGAATTCGAGGAGGACACGTGCGTCCGTGCGCATGGCAGTGCCGGAGATGCCGGTGAGCGCGCCTTCGACGCCGAACGCCGTCGAAATGGTCCTGGTGTACTCGCCGTACGCCTCCTCCCATCCGGTGCGGCGCTCCCGTACACCGATGCGCAGTGACCTCAGTCGATCCGCGTCGGCGACGAAGGCGGCGAGGCGCCCGGTGACTCCGTCGGGCAGGTCCGCGCCGTCGGCGACGGTGTTGTGGTCTCCCAGGCGGAGCTTCGCCACGGCGCGGTCGGTGAGTCGTGAGAGGCCCTCGAAGTCGCCCGGCGACACGGCGGCGGGGTCGGTCGCGTAGCGGACGGCCTCCGCCCGCTCGGCCTGGAGCGCGGCGACCGCGACGTCGACAGGGGCACGGACCATGGAGTCCACGCGCTGCGACTGCCGCAGCCGTGCGACGTCCTGAGCCGTGCTCACGGTGGCGTAGGCCCACAGAGCGAGCAACGAGACGATGGGCACCATCAACAGGCTGACGATCTTGGCCCGGACGGTTCGGGGCCGGATGCCCCACCGTCCCGCGCGCGTGAGCCCTTCGGGCGAAGGCCCGGCGAGGAGGTCACCGATGTCCCCCTCGTCCGCCGGTGGGCCCGCGTGCGCCCGGCGGCCGCGCCGCGGGGGCGACGGCTGGGCGCCTGCTGTGGTGGTCCTGCGGGGTGTACGCATGGCCTCCTCGATCGGAGAGGGTCGGGGGTGTGCCGTCCGGGCCGCGGGGCTGCGGCACCGGCGTCAGCGGGCGACGCCCTCGACCGGCCGCCGGGCCGTCGCGGACGCTTCGGCTCGGCCGGACATCGGGGACAGCGCGACGAAGGCCGCTGTCAGGAAGAGGTAGGAACCGAGGCCGACGGCGAGAGGGAAGATGAACTGCATCGCCGTGGCGCCCGACAGCGCGTCGCTCGAGGGGCTGACGCGTACGCTCACGGCCATCATTCCGGTGTAGTGCATGCTGCTCACCGCACCGCCCATGACGAGGGAGGCGATGGCGACGGCCACGGGAGATCTGATGGAGAGCGCGGCCCACAGGGCGGCGGTCGCCGCGATCACGCCGATCACGACGGAGAGGGCGACGAGCGCCGGGTCGTAGCGCACCTGGCCGTGCAGCCGCAGTGCCGCCATCCCCAGATAGTGCATGCTCGCGATGCCGAATCCGGCGGTGAGGCCGCCGAGGACGAGTGCGCGGCGCCGGTCACGGCCGTAGGCGACGGCGAAGAGCCCCGCGCCGACGACGGTCATCGCGATCAGCAGGCTGAAGATCGTCAGAGGCACGTTGTAGCGGATCTCCGTGCCGGTGACACCGAAGCCCAGCATCGCCACGAAGTGCATCGTCCAGATGCCCGTACCGAGCGCGGAGGCCGCCGTGAGCAGCCAGTTGCGGCGCGACCGGCCGCCGGCGTCGAGTCCGCGGACGGTGCAGCGCAGCCCCAGTGCCGACCCTGTGCAGGCCATTGCGTACGACAGTACGGGGGTCAGCCAGCCGAAGGCGGCGTGGTCCAGGTGTCCCATGGCCCCGGGACGCTAGTGCGCACTGGGGCGTACAACGGGGGCGCGTTTCGAAAGCTGATGCAAACTGGCGAAGAGGTGCGACCGAGCGATCGCCTGAGGCTCGAACGTGTGCGCCGCGCCGTCCTTCGTGTCGGTGAGAGATCATGCGGCGCATGAGCGACGACCACACACACGTCCAGGAGTTCTTCGGTGCGCGTGCCGCCGACTGGGACAGCCGTTTCCCCGATGACGGTCCCGCCTACGCGGACGCCGTGGCGCGCATGCGGCTCCGCGCGGGTGACCGCGTGCTCGACGCGGGCTGTGGCACAGGGCGTGCCCTGCCCCCGCTGCGAGCGGCCGTGGGCGGCACCGGGGTGGTCGTCGGAGCCGATCTGACTCCGGCCATGCTGGAGGCCGCCGTCCGGGCCGGACGGGACCGGGAAGGGCGGCTGCTGCTGGCAGATGTCACCGCGCTGCCGCTGCGCGACCAGTCGCTGGACGCGGTGTTCGCGGCCGGGCTCGTCGCGCACCTGCCGAACCCGGCCGAGAATCTGGTGGAGTTGGCCCGGGTGGTACGGCCCGGTGGCACACTCGCCTTCTTCCACCCCATCGGCCGGGCCGCGCTCGCGGCCCGGCACGGCCGTCGGGTCACTCCGGACGACTTGCGCGCCGAACACAACCTGGGGCCCCTGCTGGCCGGTTCGGGCTGGGCCATGTCCTCGTACGTGGACGAGGACGCCCGCTTCCTCGCGCTGGCCGTACGCCAGGGATGAGCGTCGCCCCTTCGGGAATGAACGTCAGCGCTTCGCCGGGGATGGCCGTCGGCCAGTCGCCGCGGATGAGCACCCGGCCTTTGCCAGGTGAGCACCGACCGGATCCGGTGATCGACCGTCAGGCCGTGCCTGCGACGGCCGCCGCGAACGCGTCGGGGTTGTCGAACATGATGTTGTGTCCGGCACCCGGCACGTTCACGACACGCACCCCTGCCGCTTCCAGGCCGTCGGCGTCCGGGAGTTCGCCACTGAGCTCGCCCTGAAGATACAGGCGCTCCATCTTCAGCTCTACAAGCATCTGACGCATCGTCGGAGTGGTGCCCCGGGCGAGTCCTGTCGCCGAGCGGTGCAGGGCGCGTGGATCGGCGAGGCGCATGGTCGCGGCCCAGAGGTGGCCGACCTTTGCGAGCACGCGCGCGTGACCGCCGTTCTCGACGTAGTCGTCTTCCTTGTAGGAGGCGATGCCGCTGCTGCCCGCGGTGACCGGAGGCCGCGGATCGAGGTTGGCCTCCACGAGGACGAGCCGTGAGACGAGCTCAGGGCGGCGATGGGCGAGCACGACGGCCACCGAGCCGCCCATGCTGTGCGCGACGAGTTCCGCTCCGGCGACGTGCGCGGCGTCCAGGGCTGCCGCCAGAGCCGTGGCGTGGTCCTCCAAGGTGTAGCCGAAGCCGGCGGGCCGGTCGCTGATGCCGTGACCGGGCAGGTCGACGAACAGGGTGCGGCGGCCCGCCAGTTCGGGCCGGGCCGCGATGTGGGCGTTGTAGACCGTCGAGGCCGACCCCAGGCCGTGCACGTACACCCGCGCGGGGCCACCGCCCGCCGCCTCCGTCCAGCGGATCATGCTCCCCCTACCGTCGAACTCCGCCTGCCGCATAGCGCTCTCCCCTGTCGCCGTTCCTTCGTTTTCCCCAGCTCCAGGAGCATACATCGGTTCCGATGTATTGATGGAGCGATGTACAACGCCGATGCGACAGAATGACGGCATGCTGGAGCTGGCCATCCTTGGATTTCTGTACGACGCCCCGTTGCACGGCTACGAGCTGCGCAAGCGCATCACCGCGCTGACGGGGCATGTGAAGCCGGTTGCGGAGAGCACGCTGTATCCCGCGATCAAGCGGCTGGAGAACGCACAGCTCCTGGAACGGGCCACACAGCCCGGCTCCGTCGCCGCCCCCCGTCACGTCCTGACCCTCACCGAGGAGGGCGGACGCGAACTGCGCCGCAGGCTCGCGGAACCGGCGCGGCGGGACATCACCGACGAGAACCGCTGGTTCACGGTGCTCGCCTTCCTCCGACATCTGCCGGACCCCGAGGCGCAGGCCGCCGTGCTGCGCCGCAGGCTGGCCTTCCTGGAGGAGCCCGCGAGCTTCTTCTACGACGGCGACCGACCGCTCCGGGCCGAGGAGCTGGACGACCCCTTCCGGCGCGGCATCCTGACCATCGCGCGGGCGACCAGCCAGGCCGAACTGGACTGGCTGCGGACCACCCTCGGCTCACTCGACGCGGCGGGCCGCTGACACGAGATCCGGTTTCACCGGGCCGCCCCTCTTCTGCCGTCACAGCTCCATCTCTACGTTGGGTAGCGTCAACCGCACGATCAGCGATGGCGCAGGGGATGGTGACCGGATGACCGGCATATTCGGCAGGCTCCGCTCGATCGGGCGCAGGACCACGGCCGGGCGGCCCGAGAGGGGACACGGGAGACGGCCGGCAAAGAGAGAAAACGCACATACAACCTGTTCGAGGCGGCCGCGGTATACGTGGCCGCATGCGCGGAGGACGACCAGGAACAGATCGACGAGGCAGCCGCCTGGGTGTCACCGGAAGCCCTGTCGTTCGGGGTCAACGAGCTGGCCTGCCGGGCTGTTGTCGCCCTCGCCCGCGAACGCGACGAGTTGCCGCAGGCGGTCGCCCGCACTCTGCTCGGACTGCCCGCGGCCTGACCAAGCGGACCCGCGAGGGCGTTTCGCCCCTGTCCAGCCGGATAGCTGCAGCTCCGCACGGGTTTCGGGACCGTGACAAGCGCCTTCCCGTCGCTTAGGGTGCGCCGACAGATGGAGCGATCGGGAGGCTGGAATGGCCGGGACGGACGAAGACGCCGTCGCCACCGGGGACGACGACGCGCTGTATGTGCTGACGGCAGTACTGCTGACGCCGGCGAAATTCCCCAGCGTGCTCGGTGACGACTACCCGGAGGCCTGCGCGACGCTCGACCTCGCGCCTCTCGCGGAGGGGTACGGGCTGGTGCTCGGCCAGGACGGGGAGGGCGCGCGCTGGACCGTCGTCATCGACGACGTCTCCCTGGTCGCCGTCGCCATCGCGTCCTGGGACTGCGGGATGGAACACGAGTTGTCGCCGGACGAGCGGACGGTCGTCGCCGCGCTGCCGGGCTGGCCTCTCGAGGTGGCGGTATCGGCCCCCGGGGTACCGGCTCCGCACGACCCGTCGGCCGAGCTCACGGAGCGGCCTCCACTCAGCCCACCGGACAGCACCGAATGGGGGCCGGCCCAGCGACGCCTCGGCGCGGACGAGATCGCGCTGCAGTGGGCCCTGTGGCGCGACCAGATCGACGAGAGCGAGTTCGCGCCGTCGGAGGGTGCCGACGACGCCCCTGTCGACGCCGAGGACGCTCAGGAATCGCAGGACTCCCAGGGCGACGACGAGGATGAGGGCAAGGGCGGGAAGGGCGTGAACCGCGCCGGGATCCGCCGCGTTCTCGCCGAGGCCCGCTCGTACGTGGACACCCCGCCCCCGCTGGGCCGTGTCCGCTCGTCCTTCGCCACCGGCGACGCCCGTACGCTGCGCGCCGACGGTCCCGGCTGGTCGCTGGTCGCCAGGACCGACGACATCGCGTTCGTCCTGCTCGACGAGGAACCCGGCGAGGTCCTGCCCATCGGTCGCGGACCGGAGCTGCCCGGCCTCCTGGAGGCCCTGGACAAGATGGCGGTCCGCCCGAGCTGAGCGACCGTGTCACGCGGAATCCCCGTGACACGGCTCTCGACCGGCCCCGCGCGTTCGTCACGTCGGCCCCTCCGCTCACCGTCCGCGGTGAGCGGAGGGGCGTCCGACGGACGGATCGGCGCCGGGCGGTCACTCCTCAGCGGCCGAGCTCCTTGCGGGTGACACGGCGCAGCCTGCGCCGCTGCGAGGGGTCCAGCGCCAGATACGCGGCCGCCGGAACCCCCAGCACGATCAGGAAGGCGGCCCACCAGGGCAGCCAGATCCACAGAATCAGGCCGACCGCCACACCTCCTGCGGCGATCTTCGCGTTCTTCGACATGTGTCGCCTCCTCCGCGGCTACTGCCGCTCTCTGTCCTGAGAACGGGTCCCCGCGTCCCACGGTTCCGGATCGTGACCCTGATACGTCCCTGACGCGCGCCCCCTACTCAACCCTGAGACCGCCTTCGCGTCGACAGAAGCGGACCCGATGACTGTCCGACGCACGGCGTTCACCCTCGCGTCGCAAGCCGTTCGGCGCCGGGGCCAACTCTGGCCGCTGTCAACGAACTTGTGACTCAGGAGGCCTGATGTCCCCGCATGTCGCCGGCAAGCCGCACATCCACCGATCCGTCGCTCTGGGCGTGCCGCTCGCCGTGCTGGCCGCCTTCGTGCTGGCCGGCACCGCGGACGCGACGTCCGGACCGGCGCAGCCGCGCGTGACGCGCACCGCGACCCTCGGTGACATCCCGCTCGGTTCGTTCAGCGACGCACTGCTGCCCGGCACGGTGGACGACGACCGCGGTGTCGATCTCGGCGGCATCGGCAGCGACATCTACCCGACCGGGCGCAAGGGCGAGTTCTGGACGGTCACCGACCGGGGGCCCAACGGCCAGATCAAGGTGGACGGCACGAAGCGGCGGACGTTCCCGGTTCCGGGCTTCGACCCGGCGATCGTGAAGATCCGGGTGTCCGGTGACACCGTGAAGGTGATCGACTCGATTCCGATCACCACATCGTCCGGGAAGGCGGTCACCGGCCTGTCCAACCAGGCGGGCCGCGACGAGGCACCGTACTCCTACAACGCCCAGACCCCCCTCCCGTACAACGCGAACGGCCTGGACACCGAAGGCATCGTGCGGGCCAAGGACGGCTCGTTCTGGCTCGTGGACGAGTACAGCCCGTCGCTGGTCCACGTCTCCGCGCGTGGGAAGGTCCTCACGCGCTATGTCCCCAAGGGTCTCAAGCTGACCGGCGCGGACTACCCGGTCGTCGAGGCGCTGCCCGCCGTTCTGCTGCACCGCAAGACCAACCGCGGTCTCGAAGGGCTGGCCCAGCTCCCCGACGGTGATCTGGTGATGGCGCTGCAGAGCCCCCTCTCACTGCCGGACGCGGACGCGGGCAACGCGTCGCGCACCACGCGGCTGCTGCGTTTCTCGCCCGGGAAGCGGGCCGTGACCGCCGAGTACGCGTACCGCTTCGACGCGGTGAATGTGGTCGACCCGAGCGAGGACGACACGTCCGAGCTGAAGATCTCCTCCGTGGTGGCCGTCGGCGGCGACCGACTGCTCGTGGAGGAGCGCACGGACAAGGCGGCCCGTCTGCAGTCGGTGCGGCTCACGCGGAGCGCGAACATCCTCGGCGGCCCGTACGACAGTGACACCACGTCGCCGTCGCTCGAGCAGCTGGACGACCCTGCGTCGGCCGGCGTTCCGGTGCTCTCGAAGCGCCTGGTGGTGGACCTGGGTACCGTCGCCGGGGTGCCCGGCAAGATCGAGGGCGTCGCGCGCGTGGACCACGGCACCCTCGCCCTGATCAACGACAACGACTTCGGGATGACCGACGGAACGGGTGCCTTCGACGCGCAGGGGCGGCTCGTGGACAGCGGTGTCGAGACGACGGTCACCTACGTGCGACTGCCGCGCGGGATCTGATCCCGGAAATCCCTCAGCGCGGTACGCGTGCGTGGACGACGGACAACGGCCACGCACGCGTACCGCTCACTTCAGCGGCCCGGTGAGCTTGTGGGTGCCCTCGCCGACGTCCGCGGCCAGGCTGCACGCGACCTTGTCGATGCCGGTCGCGTAGCTCCCGGTGTCCGGGTACTGCACGAGCGTCTGGTTCACCGTGCCGGCCGCCTGGTTCGCCGCCTTTCGCTGCAGCGGAGCCTCGCACAGCGCGGACGCGGCCTTCTTGAGGGCCGTCTCCGTCGTGTAGGTGCCATTGAGCTCGGAGACCGTCACGACCTCGGCATCGTGCGGCTGGGTGCACTTGCGCTTGGCTGCCTGTCCGGGCAGGGCGTCGTCCGTGTCGAAACAATCGCCCTTCCGGAGCAGGTAGTAGGGCACATCGTCGTCCGCGAGGGACGGGAAGAGGGATCGCAGGGCGCTGGGCACCAGCCCGGTGGGCAGATCCGAGGGAAGCGACGGCACGACACTGGGCAGGCTTGAGGGGAGCGACGGAAATCCGGACGGGAGACTCAGCGAGGGACTCGGCGACCGCCCGGTGCTCCCGGTGCTCTCGGTGGGGGACTTCTTGCCTTCGCCCCCGCCGCCCATGGCCGCCACCGCCACCGCGACGATGACGCCGACACCGATGATCACCGCGATGACCAGGAGCAGGCTGTTGCGACGCCGTCCTCCGCGGTGACCGCCAGGCCCGGACGGGGGTCCGGGTGGAGGTCCGGGCGGTGGAGGCGGTGGCCATCCACCGCCGCTGTGCCCGGGAGGCAGGCCCCCTCCTTGTTCCGGCGAACCGTAGTCCCGGGAAGGAGGGCCGCCGCCTCCCGGAGGTGGGCCGAAGCCGTCCGGTGGAGGACCGTAACCACCGGACGGCGGAGGACCGTAGCCGCCCGACGAGGGTGGACCGTAGCCGCCGGATGCAGGAGACCCGTAGCCGTCAAGGGAGGCCGGAGGGCCGTAGCCACCCGACGACGGTGGGCCGTAACCCTCCGATGACGGAGCCCCGTAGCTCCCGGAACGCGGGCTTTGGTCGTCGCCCCCAAGAGGGCGTGTGTCTCCCTGCGACCGCGGAGACCGAGGCGGTTCGGGCGGCATGGCCATACCGCCAAGAGTCGCCTCGAATCCGGTCATCGCGCGACCCCTGTGCGGAAGTTGATACGGACTCATGCCATGGATCGCACGATTCCGGGAATTTCCGCACGAAGATCAGCCGCCGCGGCGGCCGGACCCGCCGTGGGGCGGGTCCGGTCCCTCGGGAGCGCTCCGGTCAGCCGCGTGCGCCCAGGAGGTGGTCCATCGCGAGCTGGTCGAGCTGCTCGAAGGCCATGCCACGCGCGGCTGCGGCTTCGACGTCGAAGTCCTCGAAGGCCGCGCGGTCGGCGAGCAGACCCGCGAGACCGTCCTCGGCGGTGGGCTCCGCGAGCTCGTGCAGACGCGAGGCGCGCAGGGCCGCCTGGACCTCGGGGTCGGCCCGGAACGCAGTCGCGCGCTCGCGCAGGATCAGGTAGTTGCGCATGCAGCCCTCGGCCGAGGCCCAGACACCGTCGAAGTCCTCGGTCCGCGGCGGCTTGAAGTCGAAGTGCTTCGGGCCCGCGTAACCGGCGCTCTCCAGGAGGTCGACCAGCCAGAACGCGGACCGCAGGTCGCCCGTGCCGAACCGCAGGTCCTGGTCGTACTTGATGCCGGACTGTCCGTTGAGGTCGATGTGGAAGAGCTTGCCCGCCCACAGCGCCTGCGCGATGCCGTGCGGGAAGTTCAGTCCGGCCATCTGCTCGTGGCCGACCTCGGGGTTGACGCCGTACAGCTCCGGACGCTCAAGGCGCTCGATGAAGGCGAGGGCGTGGCCCACGGTGGGGAGAAGGATATCGCCGCGGGGCTCGTTCGGCTTGGGCTCGATCGCGAACTTCAGGTCGTAGCCCTGCGAGGTCACGTACTCGCCGAGGAGGTCGAAGGCCTCCTTCATGCGGTCGAGGGCGACGCGTACGTCCTTGGCGGCGCCGGACTCGGCTCCCTCACGGCCGCCCCAGGCGACGTACGTCTCGGCGCCGAGCTCGACCGCCAGGTCGATGTTGCGGACGGTCTTGCGCAGCGCGTAGCGGCGCACGTCACGGTCGTTCGAGGTGAACGCGCCGTCCTTGAAGACGGGGTGCGTGAACAGGTTGGTGGTGGCCATCGGCACCTTGAGGCCTGTGGCGTCCAGGGTCTGCCTGAACCGCTTGATGTGCGACTCGCGCTCGCTGTCCGAGGACCCGAAGGGGATCAGGTCGTCGTCGTGGAAGGTCACTCCGTAGGCGCCGAGCTCGGCCAGGCGCTGTACGGACTCGACCGGGTCCAGGGCGCGCCGGGTGGCGTCGCCGAACGGGTCCCTTCCCTGCCAGCCGACGGTCCACAGGCCGAAGGTGAACCTGTCCTCGGGGGTGGGCTGGTAGTTCATGCCGCGGCTCCTTGCTAGCTCCGACTATTTCGTCATGGCGGTTTACAAATTAGTATGCGGACGCATCTCTGGGAAGAGACGAAGTAGGAAACCTGGTCACATCGGTCCGGGGACGAACCGCGGGATCCGGGCCGTGGCGGTCCGGACACGCCTGTGACCAGCACAAATCCCGTGACCAGCACAGATCCCGCGGAGCCGCGGAAAAGGGAGAGTCCGATGTCAGCAGCCGAGGGTCCGCTCGTCATCGGGGTGGACTCGTCCACCCAGTCCACCAAGGCGCTGGTCGTCGACGCGTCGACCGGACAGGTGGTGGCGAGCGGCCAGGCGCCGCACACCGTCTCCACCGGGGAGGGCCGCGAGAGCGACCCCCGCCAGTGGTGGGACGCGCTCTGTGAAGCGCTGCGCCAGTGCGGTGACGCCGCCCACGAGGCCGCCGCGGTGTCGATCGGCGGGCAGCAGCACGGGCTCGTGACGCTCGACGCCCACGGCGAGCCCGTACGACCCGCACTGCTCTGGAACGACGTGCGCTCGGCGCCGCAGGCCCGTCGGCTGGTCGAGGAGCTCGGCGGCCCGAAGGCTTGGGCCGAGCGGACCGGCAGCGTGCCGGCCGCGTCCTTCACGGCCACGAAGTGGGCCTGGCTGGCCGAGCACGAGCCCGAGGCCGTCCGGGCGACGGCGGCGGTCCGGCTGCCCCACGACTACCTCACCGAACGGCTCACCGGGCAGGGCACCACCGACCGCGGCGACGCCTCGGGCACCGGGTGGTGGGGTTCCGGGAGCGAGGCGTACGACGAGGAGGTCCTCGCGCACATCGGACTCGACCCCGCTCTGCTCCCCCGCGTCGCCCGGCCGGGCGAGGTGGCCGGGACCGTGCACGCCAGGGGTGAGCTGCCGTTCTCCAGGGGCACCCTCGTCGCGGCCGGGACCGGTGACAACGCGGCGGCCGCGCTCGGCCTCGGGCTGCGCCCCGGCACGCCGGTGGTCAGTCTCGGCACCTCGGGGACCGTGTACGCCGTCTCGACACACCGCCCGGCCGACCCGACCGGCACGGTGGCGGGGTTCGCGGACGCACGGGGCGACTGGCTCCCGCTGGCCTGTACGCTGAACTGCACGCTGGCCGTCGACCGGTTCGCCGCGCTGCTCGGACTCGACCGGGAGGCGGTCGAGCCCGGCTCCTCGGTGACGTTCCTCCCGTATCTGGACGGCGAGCGCACACCGAACCTGCCGCACGCCTCGGGAGTGCTGCACGGACTCCGGCACGACACGACGGGCGGACAGCTCCTGCAAGCCGCGTACGACGGCGCCGTGCACTCCCTGCTGGGCGCCCTCGACCTGGTACTGGACGCGGACGCCGACCGTTCGGCGCCGTTGCTCCTGATCGGTGGCGGGGCCCGGGGCAAGGCCTGGCAGCAGACCGTACGCCGGCTCTCGGGTCGGCCCGTGCAGGTGCCCGAGGCCAGGGAACTGGTCGCGCTCGGCGCCGCCGCCCAAGCGGCCGGCCTGCTGACGGGCGAGGATCCGGCGGCGGTGGCGCGGCGCTGGGACACCGCCCGCGGGCCGGTGTTCGAGGCCATGGAGCGGGACGAGGAGACGCTCGCGCGGATCACCGGGGTACTCTCCGACGCGGCCCCGCTGCTCGAACGGGAGCCGAACAGGAACTGACCAGGATCAGGCGTGCCGCCCCGGCGTGACCGGCTCTCGGCCTGGCATCCCTCCCGCGTGAGCGGTACCGGCCGGGGCCGCCCGGTTGCCCCGCTCGACGCGGGACCGCCGGACGACGAGGGACCGCCGGACGGGGAACCGCACCGAGACAGGCCGACGGGACGGCCGGACGAGGACTGACGGAAGCATGACCGCACCGCTGCACGAGGCCCATCCGACCGGTCCCGGCCGGCGACTGCCCGACACCCAGCAGGGCATGCGCCGCCGCAACCTCGCCCGGGTGATGCACACCGTCGGCGACGAGGGACCGTTGTCGCGTGCCGCCGTCGCCTCCCACATCGGTCTGACCCGGGCGGCCGTCTCCACCCTGGTGGACGAACTGATCCGCACGGGGCTGCTCGAAGAACTGGGGCCCGAGCGTCCCGGCAGAGTGGGACGTCCGGGCTCGGCGCTCGCGGTCAGCGGACACGGCCCCGCCGGGATCGGGGCCGAGGTGGGCGTCGACCATCTCTCGGTGTGCGCTGTCGATCTCCGCGGCACCGTCCGGGCCCGTGCCGTGCGGCACGGCACGAACCGCGGCCGGCCTGCCAGGCCTGTGGTCCAGGAACTGACGGCGCTGATACGTCAGGTCGTCGCCGAAGCCGACCGGGAAGGGCTGTGGCCGGCCGGTCTCGCCGTCGCCGTCCCCGGACTCGTGGCCCGTGACGCCCGGACCGTGGTCCGGGCGCCGAACCTCGACTGGCACGACACGGACCTCGGTGAGCTTCTGCCCGCCGAGTGGCCCTTGACCGTGGGCAACGAAGCGAACTTCGGCGCGCTCGCGGAGCTCTGGCTCGGCGAGGCGACCCCGCGTGACTTTCTGCACGTGTCCGCGGAGATCGGCATCGGTGCCGCGGTGCTCGTGGACGGGCAGCTCCTGCTCGGGACCCGTGGTTTCGCGGGCGAGTTGGGGCACGTACCGGTGCGCCCGGAGGGCCCGGAGTGCCCGTGCGGCGGACGCGGATGCCTCGAACAGTACGCGGGCGAGGAGGCCGTTCTGCGGGCCGCCGGTCTCGAACCGGGCGAGGACCGGGTCGGGCTGCTGTCCCGGCGCGCCGCCGACGGGGATCCGGACGTACGCCGCGCCCTGCGCGACGCCGGCACCGCGCTCGGCATCGCCCTGACCGGCGCGGTCAACCTGCTGGACCCGGAGACGGTGGTGCTGGGCGGGGCCCTCGCCGGGCTGGCGCCCTGGCTGCTCCCTTCCCTGGAGGAAGAGTTGGCACAGCGTACGGCGGGTCCCGCCTGTCCCGTGTCCGTTTCCCGTCTGGGGTCCGAGGGGCCGCTGCTCGGTGCGGCGCATTCGGTGGTGCGCGCGGTGCTCGACGACCCGGCGGCGGTGGCGGGCCGGTCGTAGGCGGAAGGCGACCGGATCGTCGGGCGGGACACCGGCCTGTCGTCGGTGGAACCCCTGCCGGCCGTCGGGACCAACAGCCGGATGAGCACGGGCGTCGGCCGGGGGCTTCCCCCTTGCGGGTGATCGTGTTGTCCACAATCGGCGGGCCGTCCACGGACTCGCGCCTGACCCTTCCTGCCCAACCGGCAAGCGTCGTACCGTAATTCACGCGAGGCGCAGCCGTCATGCCGAGGGCTGTGTTCCGGTCGGATCGGGGGATTCTGATGTCGGAGGAGGCGGTTCCGGGTCTGCGGCGTGAGGCGATCGGCCTGCGCGAGGTCCTGTTCCAGAGCATCACCGCGATGGCGCCGGCGGCGGCGGTCGCCGCGTCCATCCCGTCGGGAGCCGCGTTCGCGGGCGGCAGTCTGCCGCTGTCCGTGCTGATCGCCCTGGTGGCCTGTCTGTTCACCGCGTCGTGCGTGGCCGAGCTGGCGCGCGAGATGCCCGCCGCGGGATCGGTGGCCACCTACACGGCGCAAGGGCTGCACCCGTCCGTCGGATTCCTCGTGGGCTGGGGCTATGTGTTCGTCGAAGCCCTGGTGCCGCCCCTGCTCCTGCTGCAGCTCGGGTTCACCACGGCCGGCACGCTGCACCAGGAATGGTCCTCGTACCCGGGCGACCTCTGGTGGCCCTGGTCGCTCGCGGGTGCGGCGGTCATCGCCGCGGCCGGCTACCTGGGAGTACGCGCCTCGGCCCGCTTCGGAACCGTCCTCGGCGTCTTCGAGGTCCTGGTCTTCCTCGTCTTCGCCGTGTGGCTGATCGCCAAGGCCGGCGGCGACAACACGCTGTCGGTGTTCGGGACGTCCCACACCGCCAAGGGCTACGAGGGGATCAGCGGCGTGTTCGCGGGATCGGTGTACACGGTGCTCGCCTTCGCCGGGTTCGAGGCGGCGGCCCCGCTGGCGGAGGAGACCAAGGACCCGCGCCGCACGATGCACCGGGCCGTTCTCGGCGCTGCGCTCGCCATCGGTCTCGTCTACGTCCTGACGACGTACGCCATGTCGGTGTACTTCGGCCCCGACCGGTTCGCGGGGTTCGGGGCCTCCGGCGCCGCCTCGTGGGAAGGGGTGGCTCGCGCTTCGTTCGGGCTGTTCTGGGTGCTCGTGTTCCTCGCGGTGGTCAACTCGACGATCGCCAACGCCAACGCGTGCGCCACTGTCTCCACGCGGACGGCCTTCGCGCTGGCTCGGATCCGGGTCTTTCCCGCGCTCTTCGCACGCGTGCACCCCAGACACCGCTCCCCCGCGGCCGGCCTGGCCGTGCAGTGCGCCGTGAGCGTGGCGGTCATGCTGGGTCTCGGCCTCGCGTACGACCCGGTGACCGCGTTCCTGCTTCTCGCGACCGTGATCGTCACCGTGGTGATCGGCGTGTACATCGTGGTCAACCTCGCCTGCGCGGGCTATTTCCTACGCCGCAGACGCGAGTTGCTCAAGCCGGTGCGACACCTGGTTTTCCCGGTGCTCGGCATCATCGCCTTCGTTCCCGCCCTGCTGACGGCCGCCGGTGTGCCTGTCTTCGACTTCGTGACCGAACTGACCCCACCCGTGTCGTACGCCGGACCGGTCGTGGGTGCCTGGATGTCGGCCGGTGTCGTGATATTGATCTTCCTGCTGCGCCGCCACCCCGGGCGCATAGCCGAGACCGCCCGCGTCCACCTCGACGAGACCTCGACCACCGCCCCTTCGCAGAGCGGAGTTGTCCAGTCATGAGCGACCCCCGGATCCTGACCGTACGCCCCACGCCGGACGAGTTCGCCTGGACGTTCGGCGGAGCGCCCCCCGTGGCACGCATCGCGCCGGGCACGGTGCTCGATCTCTACACCGAGGACTGCTTCGCCGGACGGGTGCGCTCCGAGAAGGACTTGGTCTCCGAGGTGTGCGAGTTCCCGTTCCTCAATCCGCAGACCGGTCCCTTCCACGTCGAGGGAGCGGAGCCGGGTGACACGGTCGCGGTCCACTTCGTGTCGATCGAGCCGGCCCGTGACTGGGCGGCGTCGACGACCGTCCCCCTCTTCGGCGCCCTGACCTCCACACACACCACCGCGTCGCTTCAGCCACCGCTGCCGGAGACCGTCTGGATCTGGCAGCTCGACCGGGAGCGGCGGACCGCGCTGTTCAGCGCGCGGGACAGCGACATCCAGGTCGAACTGCCGATGGATCCGATGCACGGCACCGTGGGTGTGGCGCCCGCGAATCTGGAGGTGCGCTCCGCCCTCGTGCCCGACGCACACGGCGGGAACATGGACACGCCTGAGATGCGCGCCGGAGTGACCTGCTACCTCGGGGTGAACGTCGAAGGCGCCCTGCTCAGCCTCGGCGACGGGCACGCTCGGCAGGGCGAGGGCGAGACCTGTGGAGTCGCGGTCGAATGCGCGATGAACACGGTGGTGATCGTCGAGCTCCTCAAGGGAGTCGCCACCCCGTGGCCACGCATCGAGTCCGACACCCACATCATCTCGACCGGCTCGGCACGCCCGCTGGAGGACGCCTTCCGGATATCCCAGCTCGACCTCGTGCAGTGGCTGGTGCGCGACTACGGGTTCAGCGCGCTGGACGCCTACCAGTTCGCGACGCAGACGGTCGAGTCTCCCGTCGCGAACGTATGCGACACCAACTACACGTGCGTCGCCAAGCTGCGCAAGGAATGGCTGCCCGCGCGGGAGACCCATCGCGGACTGCACGCCCGACTGCGGGAGACGGCCGCGGCACTCCGGCACTGATGCGCGCGCTCCACGCGCGACAGACATCGCGCCGGCACTCCACCACTTCCGGCACCCGCGTCGACCTCCCCGGCTCCGGGCCGCGGGTTCAGGGCCCCCACCCCCCACCGACGAAAGGCCAACTCTCCATGGAACGAGCACAATCGTTCCCCACCCGGCGGCGACTGCTCAAGGGCGCGGCCCTCGCGGCCCTCCCCTACGCGTTGCTCCCCGACGTCAAGGCGACAGCGCAGCCGGCGGCGGCCGTCGACTATCCGGATGCCGAGTGGAATCCGGCCACCAGCTCCAACTACACGGCTTCCGACCGCCCCTACAGCTACAACCTCGACTATGTGGTCATCCACGTCACCCAGGCCACCTATGTCACGACCCTGTCCATCTTCCAGAATCCGGCGAAGAAGGTGTCGGCGCACTACCTCGTGCGCTCGGCCGACGGGCATGTCGCCCAGTGCGTGAGAGAGCGCGACGTCGCCTGGCACGCGGGCAACTGGGACTACAACACCAGAAGCATCGGTATCGAGCACGAGGGCTGGGTGGACCGTCCCGCCTACTTCACCGACGCGCTCTACGAGGAGTCCGCGAAGCTCACCGCCACGATCTGCGACCAGTACGGGATCCCCAAGGACCGCGCCCACATCCTCGGTCACTACGAGGTGCCGGGCACCGATCACACGGATCCCGGGCCGAACTGGGACTGGACGCGCTACATCCGGCTCGTCAACTTCGCCTGATCAGGAGAGGCCCCGCGGCGGACCGGGCGGGACCGAGTGGGGACGCCGCGAGACACCGAGCGGAAGGAGAGCGTCACACGGGTTGTCCAAGCCCGCACCGGGAGTGACGATGGGACCCAGTCGCATCGCCTTCGTGGAGGCCGAGTTGACCGATCCTTGGGTGGCCCTGGAACCGGGCGCCGATCCCGCCGAGCGGGTTCGGCTGATGCGCCGCGCGTACGAGTCGTTCACCGAGGCGGGCACGGTGCCGAGGCCGGTGCGTGCCGTGGTCGCCGAGTCGTGGCGGCGTTCGGCGCGGGCGGGTGTCACTCCGGAGGGCACCGCGAGGGTGGAACTCACGGACGGGGAACTCGGTTCCTACCGGGCGGAGCATCCGCTCGCGCGGGTGATGCCGCTGTTCCGGGAGCTCATGGGGACGTTCGCGGCGGACGGGGAGCATCTGCTGGCGGTGTGCGACGCGCAGGGCCGGCTTCTGTGGGTCGAGGGCCATCCGGGAACCCGGCGGCAGGCCGGGCGGATGAACTTCGTGCCGGGCGCGCGGTGGTCGGAGGCCGCGGTCGGGACGAACGCGCCGGGTACGGCGGTCGCCGTCGACCGTCCGGTGCAGGTGTTCGCGGCCGAGCACTTCATCCGGCGTGTGCAGCCATGGACCTGTGCGGCGGCACCCGTGCACGATCCGCGTACCGGGCGGGTGCTCGGCGCGGTGGACATCACAGGCGGGGACGGGCTCGCGCATCCGCACAGCCTCGGCTTCGTACAGGCGGTGGCGCGGGCCGCCGAGGCTCATCTGGCTCTGCTCGCACCGCCGCAGGCCCTGGCCGACTCCCTCGAACTGACCGCGCTGGGGCGCGACGAGGCCCAACTGGTCACGGAGGGAAGGAAGATCAGGCTCAGCCGCAGACACAGCGAGATCCTCGTGCTGCTGGCCCGGCACCCGGAGGGGCTGACGGGCGACGAGTTGCAGTGCGCCCTGTACGAGGACGAGTCGGTGACGCCGGTGACCCTGCGGGCCGAGCTGGCGCGGCTGCGCAGGATCCTCGGTGCCGGGCTGCTGGGCTCGCGCCCCTACCGGCTCACCCGGCCGGTCGAGTCCGATGTGGCGGTGGTGGAGCGGCGGCTGGGCAGCGGCGCGGTGACGGCGGCCGCGGCGGTCTACGCCGGGCCACTGCTGCCGGGTTCGACGGCACCGGCGGTGACGCGGCTGCGGCGACGGCTCGCCGACGGGCTGCGTACGGCGATCATCGCCCGGCGGGACCCCGACCTGCTGGCCGACTGGGCCCGTGCGCCCTGGGGCGAGGACGATCTCGACGTCTGGCGGGCGCTGTCGGCGCTGCGCCCGGCGGCTGCCGTCCACGCGCGCGTGGCGGAGCTGGAGTCCGAGCAGGCGGCACCGGCCGGTTGGGCACGCTCCGCGCGCGACGGCCGGATGCGACCGCGGTCGCGCTGACCAGACGGGCGCGGTCCGCCTGCGTGGCGACACGGCACGAGGCGGCTGGCCGATCCATGTCCCGGTCTCGGACCCGCCACAGTCAAGGTCTCGGCCGCGCCCGAGTCCTGGGTCCCGAGTCGTGGGCCCCGGCTTCCGGCTTCCGGCTTCCGGCTTCCGGCTTCCGGCTTCCGGCTTCCGGCTTCCGGCTTCCGGCTTCCGGCTCGCGCAACGTCGTTGCAACGTCCGGGTTTCTAGCCTCGCTGCGAGAGCTGCCCAACGGCGGGCAGCGCTTCTCCGGGAGGCAACCAGCATGACCCGTTACGCGGCGCCCGGCACCGAGGGCGCGATCGTCTCCTACCAGGCGCGTTACGACCACTTCATCGGCGGGGAGTACGTAGCGCCGGCTCGCGGACAGTACTTCGAGAACCCGAGCCCGTTGAACGGGCAGCCGTTCACCGAGGTCGCGCGAGGCACCGCAGAGGACGTGGAACGCGCCCTGGACGCGGCACACGCGGCGGCACCCGCCTGGGGGCGCACCTCCGTGACCGCGCGCGCCGACATCCTGCTCAAGATCGCCGACCGGATGGAGGCGAACCTGGAGAAGCTGGCGGTCGCGGAGAGCTGGGAGAACGGCAAGCCGGTCCGCGAAACACTGGCGGCCGACATCCCGCTCGCCATCGACCACTTCCGCTACTTCGCGGGGGCGATCCGCGCTCAGGAGGGTTCGCTCGGCGAGGTCGACGACGACACCGTCGCGTACCACTTCCACGAGCCGCTGGGCGTGGTCGCGCAGATCATTCCGTGGAACTTCCCCATTCTAATGGCGGTGTGGAAGCTCGCTCCGGCCCTGGCTGCGGGCAACGCGGTCGTCATCAAGCCGGCCGAGCAGACTCCGGCGTCCATCCACTACTGGATGAGCCTGATCGCGGACCTGATCCCGCCGGGCGTTGTGAACATCGTCAACGGCTTCGGTGTGGAGGCGGGCAAGCCGCTGGCGTCCAGCCCGCGGGTGGCGAAGGTCGCGTTCACGGGTGAGACCACCACGGGGCGGCTGATCATGCAGTACGCCTCGGAGAACATCAAGCCGGTGACGCTGGAGCTGGGCGGCAAGTCGCCGAACATCTTCTTCGACGACGTGTGGGCGCAGAACGACGACTTCCGCGACAAGGCGCTCGAAGGCTTCACGATGTTCGCGCTCAACCAGGGCGAGGTGTGCACGTGCCCCTCGCGCGCTCTCGTCCAGCGCGGCCACTACCGCGAGTTCATGGAGGCGGCGGTCGCCCGCACCGAGCTCATCAAGCCCGGCAACCCGCTCGACACGGACACGATGATCGGCGCGCAGGCGTCCAACGACCAGTTGGAGAAGATCCTCTCCTACCTGGACATCGGCCGGCAGGAGGGCGCCAAGGTGCTCACCGGCGGTGAACGCATCGAACACGACGGCGAGTTGAAGGGCGGCTACTATGTCCAGCCGACGATCTTCGAGGGTGACAACCGGATGCGGATCTTCCAGGAGGAGATCTTCGGGCCGGTCGTCTCCGTGACGTCGTTCGACGACTTCGACGACGCCATCAAGATCGCGAACGACACGCTGTACGGGCTCGGCGCCGGCGTGTGGACGCGGGACATCAACACCGCCTACCGGGCGGGCCGTTCCATCCAGGCCGGCCGCGTCTGGACGAACTGCTACCACGCGTATCCGGCACATGCCGCTTTCGGCGGGTACAAGCAGTCCGGCATCGGGCGCGAGAACCACAAGATGATGCTGGAGCACTACCAGCAGACGAAGAACCTCCTGGTGTCCTACTCGGCGAAGAAGCTGGGCTTCTTCTAGAGCCTGAGGTCGGTTGCCTGGAGGCTTGGTCGCGCCCCAGGCAACCGACCGGTTTGTAGGCCACTTCAGTCGCTGGGCAGAAGTCGCCTCCGCGCCGGCGCGTGCGGGGACGGCAGGACCCGCCATGCGCGAAGCCTTCGACCGCGGCTGCTCCCTCGAGCCCCCCCCATGAACTCCCCTCCGGCCGCCCGAGGGCGACCAGATACAGTGCGCGAGATGGCAGCCTGGTCAGAGAGGGGCAGCGTGACCGACACCAGCGACACCCGACCCGCCGACAGTGCGGCGCAAGCGCCGCGGCCGAGCCGACTGCACCGGCTGATGCGCTACCTCCCCCTGATCGCCCCCGTCCTGCTGTGGGCCGTGCCCTGCTGGGTGCTCCTGTACACCGGCCAGCACTGGCCGCTGCCCGTCACGCTGGTCGGCACCGGCCTGTTCGTCCTGGGTCTCGTCGGCATGCCGCTCGCGATGGTGCGCGGCCACGGCCGGCGTCAGCAGGACCGGCTGGCGATCGTCGGTGACACCCTGCTGGGCACGAGCTGGGTTCTGTTCACCTGGTCCGTTCTCCTCGGCGCCCTGTTGCGGCTCGCCCTGACCGTGGCCGGCGTCGGCGAGAGCCAGGACCGAGCCCGAACCGTCACGTGGGCCGTCCTCGGTGTAACCGCCGTACTGCTCGCCTGGGGGTACGCCGAGGCCCGCCGCGTACCACGCGTGCGCCGGCTCGATGTGCGACTCCCGCGGCTGGGCGCCGGGTTGGACGGCACGCGCGTCGTCCTCATCACCGACACCCACTACGGCCCGCTCGATCGCGCCGACTGGTCGGCACGGGTGTGCGAGACGGTGAACACCCTGGAAGCCGACCTGGTCTGCCACACCGGCGACATCGCGGACGGCACGGCCGAACGCCGCCGCGCCCAGGCCGTCCCGCTCGGTACCGTGCGAGCCACCCGGGCCCGTGTCTACGTCACCGGCAATCACGAGTACTACAGCGAGGCCCAGGGCTGGGTCGACCTGATGGACGAACTGGGCTGGGAGCCGCTGCGCAACCGCCATCTGCTGCTCGAACGCGGAGGCGACACCCTCGTGGTCGCCGGCGTGGACGACGTCACCGCCGAGTCCTCCGGCCTGGCAGGCCACCGCGCCCACCTCGCCGGAGCCTTGACCGGCGCCGACCCCGACCTGCCCGTCCTGCTCCTGGCCCACCAGCCCAAGTTCGTCGACCGGGCGGCAGCCGCCGGTATCGACCTCCAGCTCTCCGGCCACACGCACGGCGGTCAGATCTGGCCCTTCCACCACCTGGTCCGCATCGACCAGCCCGCCGTCGCCGGCCTCAGCCACCACGGCGCCCGTACCTTCCTCTACACCAGCCGTGGCACCGGCTTCTGGGGCCCGCCGTTCCGCGTCTTCGCCCCCAGCGAGATCACCCTGCTCGTGCTCCGCTCCCCGCAAGCGCCCACCTCGCCGCAGTAGCACCGGGCGGGCCGGAACATCCGTCGGGCGCCCGCAGCCGCCCCGGTCAACCGGCTCCGGTCCCCCTGGTCCCCGTACGCAGGGCCGGCTCCGGTCCCCCTACGCGTCCGGCGTCTCCCGGATCACGGCGAAGAGCGCGCGGTCCGTGGGGAGGCCGGCGGCGTCGAAGGCGCGGTGCCGGCCGAGGTGTTCGACCCGCCCTCCGGTACAGGTCTTCAGCAGATACTCCGTGAGCCACACGTCAGGCGTCGGCACCATGCGAGGCAAGCCGAACGACTCGGGCATCTCGTCCTCGCCGCTGTCGAAGAACATCACCTTGCCGGTCCGGGCCCAGAGCCCCCGCAGCAGGTCGGTGGCGGCGTCGAAACCCAGCCCCCGCACCAGGTGATGCCAGACGGACAGCAGCAGGGTGCAGTCGGTCGACGGCAGAAGGCCGAGGGTGTCCGGACGCAGCTCGAGGTCCATCACCGCCACGTTGTCCAGCCCGTTCCGCCGCACGGCGGTCGTCGCGGTGCGGAGGCACTTCGGGTCCGACTCCAGCGCGACGGAGGGTATCCCGCGCTGGGCGAGCTTGATCGGGAAGTAGCCGACGTTCGCGCCCACGTCCAGCGCGCTCCGCACACGGAGCCGCTCGACGATCGGCTCCATCGCCGTCCATCGCGAACCGGTGCCGACGGATCGCTTCGCCCTGCGCACGCGGATGCCCGGGACCGGTTGATAGATGCCGTCGGGCAGCGCGTCGAGCTTGAGGCGGACCAGATCGATCGTGTCGTCGACTGTGCGACGCGCGCCGCTCATGAGCCGATGCGAGGGGAATCTCTGGTGGAGGCGCACCATGCGCGTGGGGGTCTGAGTTCCGGCCGATCGGTCCACGGATACCTCTATCGAGTGGCGATGGACAGGCACTGGATCAGGTCGCTCGTATGGCGATTCTGGGGTCAACAATACCTTCTGACCTGGCCTTCCGCACTCGCTGACCTGGTCTTCGGCGCTTGCCGACCGGGCCTCCCGCAGGTGGTCGGCACCCCGCCGGGAGCCGCACGGCCGGGGCGCCGACCGAAGATGCGGCCTGATGACCGACAGAGCACCCTTGAATGAGTGAAGGCTCAGAACGCCTACCGTGTGCGACGCGTAAGGAAGTAGCGTCATGCGTTTGACGGGCCAGCGAACCGTGTCGGCCCGGGACCGTCTCGAGGTGACGAGTCCGGCGCCCCGGGAAGCATGGCAGGGCTTGGTCGACCGAAGCGACAATGCACTGATCACCCAGACCCCGCGCTGGCTGGACTGCATCTGCGCGACCGATCCCTACGAAGACGCCAGCCGCCTCTACGAATTCGACGATTCCGGCGCCATCGTCGTGCCGTTCGTCCGCCGACGCGGCTGGCCCGCCCGTCTGATCGCCCAGGACGCCTGGCCTTCCGAGTGGGGTATCGGAGGCCCTGTCGCCGCCGAGACTCCCGGCCCGAAGCAAGTGCGCGACGTCTTCGGGGATCTGGCCCGCCTCCGCGCGAATCGCGTGTCCGTCCGGTTCGGGCCGGACGTCGACCCGGCCTGGCTGTCGGCGGTGCCGTCCGACTTCACCACCTTGCCGCACACGACGTACATCCTGGACCTCGACGGCGGTTTCGACGACGTCTGGGGACGGAGGTTCAAGGCTCCGGTCAGAACCGCCGTACGCAAGGGCGAGAAGGCGGGGGTCGATGTCGAGGTCGACCGCACCGGACGCCTGGTGCCGGCCTTCTACGCGCTCTACCAGCACTCGGTCGCTCGTTGGGCGCAGCAGCAGAACGAGCCGCTGGCGCTCGCTCTCTGGCGCAGGCAGCGGATCGACCCGCTGTGCAAGTTCCAGACCGTCGCCGAGACGTTCGCCGAGTCCTGCGCCGTGTGGCTGGCCACGTACCAAGGTCAGCCCGCGGCGGCCATGATGGTGCTCCGCCACGGTCCGCACGCGAAGTACTGGCGGGCCGGCATGGTCAAGGAGCTGGCTCAACCGAGTCGAGCCCCCACGCTGCTGCACAAGCTCGCCATCGAGGACGCCTGTGCGGCTGGTTGCCGCTTCTACCACATGGGTGACTCGGTTCCGGGTTCCTCCGTCAGTGTCTTCAAGGAACGGCTCGGCGCCCGCGGTTACCCGTCGTTCGGCTATCGCAGGGAAGTGCTTCCGCTGACATCGATCGATCGACTCTGGCGGAGTGCGGCGAAGCGTCTCATCGGCTTCAAGGACGAGTGACGCCTGATCCCCACCGAGATGCCCGGCCTCGGCGCCCCGCCTAGCATCGGACGTGGGCACGTGGGTCCTCGGTCCGCGAGCGTCGTCCTCGCGGGGCCCTCGCGCCCGGCGGGAGAAGCCCGTGAACGCACCTGCTGAGCTCCTGATCGACACCCCGGCCGGTCACGCGCGCATCACCACACCGGCTCCACGTGACGTCTGGTGGGAGTTGGCGGTCAAGGACCTGGACGCCAACCCCAGCCAGACCCCGCTGTGGTCGGACTGCCTGTGCGCGACGGGGCCGTACCGGGACGCGAGCCGCCTCTACGAGTTCGAGGGCGGCCACCGGCTCGTCCTCCCCCTCGTGGCCAGAACGCATCGCCCGCGGATCCTGGGCTCCGAGGAGTCCTGGCCGGCCCAATGGGGCATCGGAGGGCCGGTGTGCCCCGAGCGGGTGAGTCCGGCGGAAGCGCGGGTGGTCTTCGCCGATCTCGCGGGGCTGCGCGCGCTTCGGGTCGCTGTGCGGTTGCGGCCGGCAGACCAGGCCCTGTGGTCGGACGCCGCTTCCGGCTTCCTTCCCGAGCCCCACATGACACAGATGGTGGACCTCGAAGGCGGCTTCGACGCCGTCTGGACGAGCCGTTTCAGGCGCCATCTGCGGCGGGAGGTCCGCCATGCCGAGCGCTCGGAGGTCGAGGTCGAGGTCGATCGCACCGGCCGGCTCGTTCCCGCCTTCTACCACCTGTACCGGAAGTCGATCGTGCGCTGGGCCGAACAGCAGCATGAGCCGGCGGCGTTGGCCCGCTGGCGCAGGACGCGGGAGTTCCCCGAGCGGCGGCTGGAAGAGGTGGCCGCCCGGTTCGGTGACGACTGCGCGATCTGGGTGGCCTGGCGTGCCGGAGAGCCCGCCGGCGCATGTGTCGTCCTGCGCCACGGTGGTCACGCCAAACTGTGGCGCAGCGCCATGGACCGGGAACTGGCGCATCCCGTCCACGCCGTTCCCCTGCTGTACCGGCTGGCGATCGAGGACGCGTGCGCGTCGGCCTGCCGGACGTTCGACATGGGAGAGTCCGCCCCGGACTCCTCCCTCGCCACGTTCAAGGCGGGGTTCGGAGCGGAGAGTTTCTCCTCCCCGCGCTACTTCCGGGAACGGCTTCCCGTCTCGGCGGCCGAACGCCGGCTGCGGACCGCCGTCAAACGTCTGATCCGCTTCCGGGACCCCTGATTCTCTCCGAGTCTCCTCGTCCGCCTGATCCGCTGTCAGGGCCCCTTGGGTACCTCTTTCCGGCCGTGTCAGGACCCCTGAGGTTTCCTCCTTCCGGCCGTCACTCCCCCACGTCGACGGGTTCCGCGTCGGCGCTGTGGTGGAGGGGCGTGAGGCCGTACGCGTCCAGCAGCATGCGCAGCAGTCCGAACTGATTGTTCGGTTGGTCGTCGTCGCCCTGTCGGACATGCTCACCGACCAGAACGGTGGGGATGTGATTGGGTCCTCGTCCGTCGTCCTCGTCCCAGGTGACGACCAGCAGGCTGTTGTGGGTCATGGCCCAGTCTGCGTAGTCGCCGAGACTGTTCCGCAGCCAGGTGTCCCCCCGTCGCACGTTGCCGTCGTGCATGTCGTGTTCGAGGTCCGGGACGACGAACGAGACCGTCGGCAGATCCTTGAAGTCGCGGGGGAAGTCGGTCCAGGGGCGGTTGGCAGAAGCGGGAAGGTTGTCGAAGTTCACCCAGGGGTTGTGCCGGCGCACGTAGGCACCGCTGGAGCAGCCGGTGAAGCCGACGCGGGGCATGCTCTGCGCGTAGCCCACGAAGGTCCGATCGGCCTGGAGGAGTTGGGAGCCGAGATTCCGCGACGTGAGCGTGTGCGGACAGGAATCGTCGTCGACGCCCAGGAACGAGCCCGAGAAGAGCGCCAGGTAGTTGGGCTGGCTCGGATGGGTGAGGGCGTAGAACTCGGTGAGCGAGGCGCCCCGCCGGGCCAGTTGGTTGAGGTACGGGGCGTCCGGGCTTCCGATGACGGCGTCGTACGGCTGGTCCTCCTCGATCACCACGACGACATGGTCCGGACGGGGCATCCCGGACCCGGCCGACGACTGGTCGCAGCCCGCCGTCGTCAGGAGCGTCACCACCACGGCCGCCCAGGCGAGGAGCCCTCTCGTCAGGAGACCTCCGGGCCCCGGCCGTGCGCCGCACACGCGTGGCTTCACCGCTCTCCCTCCGGGCACCGTTTCGACGCGCGCCGTGTGTGATGGCCGCGGGCCGCCACTTGCAGCCATCGGAAATACCGTCACAATCAGTACTAATATCTCTTACCGGTCGACATCGTGTACTGATGTGGACCGACGAACGGGAGTGCCGTCGGCCGGTGTCACGGATGGCCGTTCGCCGGGACGGGGGACCGACAGGCCGGATCCGGAAGGTGCCAGATGCGTCGAGTCAACGCCCCTGCCGGTCGCGGTGGGAGGGTGGCGGGTTCCTCCGAGGAGCCTGTGTGCCGCGCGGCGGGGACCGTCGTCGGAGCACCGGTTCCCCGAGAGACCCCTTCATGGGCAAGCTCCAGACGCTGACGAGCGGGCGCATGGCGTCCTTCACCAGCGCTGTGGCACGGCGGCCCGGTACCGCCGCCGGGGAGCGGCGTCGCTCCGGCCGGGCGACGGCACGCCAGTGGACGGCCCGCCTCATCCTTCCCGTGGCTCTCACCCTCTGGCTGTTGTCCCTGCGCCATGTGCACCTCATCGGCATGCGCGACTACGGTCTGCTGCAGGTGCTGCCGGTGCTCTTCTGGGTCGCCCTCGGCCTGCTCACCCTCGGCTTCTGTCTGGCGCTGACCGACCGGCGGACCGCCGGCGGATGGTTCGCGGCCTACGTCCTCGGGCTGATCGCGGTCGTCCACGCGACGCCCACACTGCTCTACCCGGCACTGCGCTACAGCTGGGCGTGGAAACACGTCGCGGTGACCGACGCGGTGATCCGCCACCACGGCGAGGTGCCCCACGCGGGCAAGCTCGCCATCTACAACCAGTGGCCCGGATTCTTCGACCTGAACGCGTTCTTCCTACAGGCCACCGGCCTGGATTCGGCGCTCGGCTACGCGACCTGGACCCCGCCCGTCTTCAACGCCGTCCTGCTCGCTCCCCTGCTGCTGCTCTACCGGACGGTGACGCGTGACCGCCGGCTGATCTGGGGGGCGGCGTGGATCTACTACTCGTGCTCCTGGGTCGGTCAGGACTATTTCGCCCCCCAGGCTTTCGCGTTCCTGCTCTTCGTGACCATGATCGCCCTGGTCATGGGGCAGTTGCCCACCTCGGTGCTTCATCGCGGGGGCGACGCGCGCTTCATCCGTACGGGCGACACGCGGGCGGGCGACATCCCCACGGGCCGATGGCCCGTGGGCCGGTTCGTGCTGGTCATGGTCCTCGCGGCCGTGATCATCTCCTCGCACCCGCTGACACCGCTCATGCTGATCAGCGCCCTGGTGGTGCTGTCGCTTCCGCGGCGCAACCGACGGATCGTGCTGCCCGTCCTGGCCGGCACGGTGCTGCTGGCCGTGACCTGGGACGTCACCGTCGCCCGCCCCTACATCTCGGAGAACCTGAACGACTTCCTGGGCTCACTGCTGAAACCCGACACCAACGTCGTCTCCGGGCTGGCCGCCCTCGGTACGTCGGCCCCGGGACATGTCGTCGTGGCCTGGGTCGACCGGGGCCTGTCCGCCGCGGTCTTCGTCCTGGCGGCCATCGCCTACCTGGCCCGCCCCTGGGTCCGCCGCACCGGCCTGCCCCTGCTCGTGCTGGCTCCGTTGCCGGTCCTGGCGGCGAACGCCTACGGCGGAGAGATGATCTTCCGCGCCTATCTCTTCGCGCTGCCCGCCGCCTCGCTGCTGATCGCGGTTCTCCTCCTCGATCGGGGCAGGCGGCCGCGCCTTCAGGTGCTGGCCGCCTGCCCGCTGCTGCTCGCCCTGCTCGGGGGGCTCATGTTCGGCTACTACGGCAAGGAATCGTCGAACTACTTCACGAAGGACGAGGTGGCGGCCGGGCGCTTCGTCGCGGCCACCGCTCCTCCCGGGTCCACGGTCGTCTCGCTGACCTCGGCCGTCCCCGGCCTGTACGCGCGCTACGACGACAACGCCCAGGTGGAGTTCGACCAGCAGGACATCGACGACCGCAGGCGCCTGGTGAAGGATCCGGTGAAGGGCCTGGAGGGATTCCTCCAGCAGGCCACCCCGCAGCAGCCCGCCTTCATCATTCTGAGCCGGGCTCAGGCCGCCGACATCTACCAGACGGGGGTCCTGCCCGCCGGCACCGTTCACCGCATGGACGCGGCCCTGTCGAAGAACCCGGACTACTTCCCCGTCTACCGCACCAAGGACGCGGTGGTCTACCGGTATCAGGGCACGAAGAGCTGAGGGGGCCATGACCTCCCTGCGCTGGGGGCTCGCGCTGTCCGGCTGGGTGACCCTGGCGGTGGTCACCCTCCTGCCGGACGCCCTGGTCCTGCGCGGTGTGGTGACGACGGCGTTCCTGCTCGTCTGTCCCGGCCTGGCGGCCTCCCGGTGGGCCCGTCCAGGTGCCGTACGCGCCAGAGACCGCACGGCGCTTCTGGAGACGGGTGTCCTGGCGTTGACCCTCAGCGTGTCGATGGCAGTGCTCGTCGTGGAACCCCTGTTCCTGTGGGGCACCTTCACCGTCACCCGGGCACTGCTCGCGCTGGCCGCCGTCACCTCCGCCCTGACGCTGTTGCCCAGGCACGGCGGACGGCGGCGCCGGGAGCCACGAGCCGCCGGGGACCCGGCCTCGAGGACGGCTGAGAGCAGTCGGCCCGAGCCGCCGGCAGCGGATCAAGACACCCCGACAGCGGAGTAGGACACCGGCGGCATCGGAGCAGGACTCCCGCCGCGACCCCTCCGAGCTGCCGCAACAGTCCCCGTGGGGCGCCGTCCCAGGATTCCCGTCGCCGCCTTGACGTCTCTCACAAATCGGGTGAAGGTGTAGATATACGCTGTAAACGTATATCGTAGGCGCGCACTCGGAGATGCATGATCATGTATAACGACCCGATCATCAGTGACCAGCGAGAGGCCGAGGCACACGGCACCGTCAGCCTGGTCGTCCCGGCCCTCAACGAGGCGCGCAACATCGCGTGGGTCTTCGATCAGATCCCGGCCTGCGTGGACGAGGTCATCCTCGTCGACGGCGACTCCACCGATGCCACGGTCCCCATGGCCCAGCACTGCCTGCCGACCGTGCGCAACGTCCGCCAGAACGGCCCCGGCAAGGGCAACGCGCTGCGCACCGGCTTCCTCGCGGCCAAGGGCGACTACATCGTGATGATGGACGCCGACGGCAGCATGTCACCGGCGGAGATCCCCCACTTCGTGCACTTCCTCGACCACGGCTACGACTTCGTCAAGGGTTCGCGGTTCGTCGCGGGCGGCGGCTCGCTCGACATCACCCCCATCCGCAAGATGGGCAACCACGTGCTCCTGCTCGCCGCCAACCGGCTGTACGACGCGTGCCTGACCGACCTGTGCTACGGCTTCTGCGCCTTCCGGCGCAGCTTCCTCGACCAGCTCGACCTGCACGCCGTCGGGTTCGAGATCGAGGCCGAGATGATCGTGCACGCCCTGCGCTCCGGACTGCGCATCGCCGAGGTCCCCAGCCTGGAACTGCCCCGGCGCAGTGGCTGCTCGAACCTCCACGCCATATCCGACGGGCGCCGGGTGCTGCGTACCCTGCTCTCGGAACGCCCCGGCGCCCGCTCCGCCTCCGCCCGGCACGCCTCCGCACGTCCCTCCTCCGCCCAGCCCGAGCGGAGCGCATCGTGACGGCCGCGCCGGTCCGCTCCCCTCTCGTCCGGCCCCCGGTGCCGGTGGTCGACATCGACCTGGCCCGTCCGGGCGAGTTCCGGCTGCCCGGTGACCGGGGTCCGGCCCGGCCGCGGAGACAGGCCCGCGCACTCGTACGACTGCACGGTCGCCCCCTCGGCATGGTCAGCGCCGCGAACGCCTCCGGACCCGACGGTCTGTGGCGGGCGCTGGCCGACACGGCGAACGTGGAACTGGCCGAACAGCTCACCCGGCTCCGCGCCGTGGACCGGGCCGAGCCCTCCGGCGGCGGCGTCCGGCACCCCGCACTCCAGCAGGCACCCGCCATCAGCGTCATCGTGGCCACGCGTGACCGGCCGGAGAAGCTGGGCCGCTGCCTGCGATCACTGCTGCGCTCGACGTACCCCGAGTTCGAGGTCATCGTCGTCGACAACGCCCCGGCCGACGGTGCGACCGAGGCCCTGATCCGCGACGACTTCGCCGGACGGGTCCGCTACGTACGCGAGCCCGTGGCCGGGCTGGCCCGCGCCCACAACACGGGGCTCACCCGGGCCCGCGGCTCCGTCGTCGCGTTCACGGACGACGACACGCTCGTGGACCCCGGATGGCTGCCGGCGCTGGCCGGGACCTTCGCCCGCGACATACGGATCGGGTGTGTCACCGGGCTGATCGTGCCCGCCGAACTGGAGACGCCGGCCCAGAACGCCCTCGAACGGCAGGGCGGTTTCGCGAAGGGGTACGTGCCACGCACGTGGTCCCTGGCCGATCCGCCGGGGGACCCGCTGTTCCCGTTCACCGCCGGCCGCTTCGGCTCCGGCGCCAACATGGCGTTCCGTACCGACGCGCTCCGCGCACTGGGCGGCTTCGACACCGCGACCGGTGCCGGGACCCCCGGCCGCGGCGGTGACGACCTGCTCGCCTTCTTCGAGATCCTGACGGCCGGTCACACCCTCGCGTACCAGCCGAGCGCCATCGTCTGGCACTGTCATCGCCGCACACGGGACGCCGTGGCCGCACAGGCCTTCGGCTACGGCGCCGGACTCGGCGCCTATCTCACCGGCGCGCTGCTGAGGAACCCCCATCGACTGCCCGCCCTGCTGCGGCGACTGCCCCGCGGCATCCACTACGCCATGACCAGATCACGCGCCCGCGGCGCCGATCCCGAGGCCGGCTGGTCCCGGCACCTGGCGCTCCTGGAGACCCGGGGCATGGTCTACGGGCCCTGCGGCTATCTCCGCGGACGTCTCACCGGCGCCGGAACCCGATGAGGTGAGCGGCTTGGACACCACTCCGGTGACCGACTCCGCCGCAAAAGGCGCCCTGCGGCGACGCCCCCTGGTCATGCTGCGCGCCGGTGTCGCCGCGGTGCTCCCGGGCGAGCCCGTACTCCGCACCGGACACGTCCTCGCGGTGAGTTCCCTCGTCAACGCCGGCCTCGGCTTCTTCTTCTGGACTCTCGCGACACACTGGTACGACGAGCGGACCGTGGGCCTGAGCTACTCGGCACTCATGGCGTCCCTGCTGCTCACGGGCATCGGGCAGCTCAACCTGAACGACTTCCTGGTGCGGTTCGTGCCGACCGCCGGCCGCCGCACCCGCCGTCTGGTCCTCACCTGCTACGCGGCGAGCACGTCCTTCAGCGTGGTGGTGGCCCTGATATTCCTCGCGATGGTGCCCGTGGTCGAACCGAGGCTCGGCTTCCTGCTGACACCGGTCACCGCGACCTGCTTCGTGGTGGCGACCGCCGGATACGCCGTCTTCGTCCTGCAGGACGGCGCGCTCACCGCGGTCCGTATGCCGGGCTGGGTCGTGGGCGAGAACCTGATCTTCGCCGTCGTGAAGATACTGCTGCTCGCCCTCGGCGCGGCCCTGGGCTTCTTCTCCGGGATATTGCTGTCGTGGGCGGGCGCTCTCCTGGTGTCGCTGGTCGTCGCCAACTTCGTCCTGATGGGCCGGGGCATCCCCCGGCACGAGCGGGAGACGAAGGCCGCGCCGCCACCACCCCGCATGCTCGGGTACGCCGCGGCCGACTATGTCGGCTCCCTGTTCCGGACCGCCGGGTACACCCTGGTCCCGCTGATCGTCCTGAACAACTGCGGTGCCGAGGAGAGCGCCTTCTACTCGGTCGCCTGGGGCGTCGCCTACGTTCCCTACCTGATCGCCCGCAACATGGGCACGTCGCTGCTCGCGGAGTCCGTCCGCGGACCCGAACGGCTCGTGGAGCACTCCCTGCGCGTCCTGCGCCACTCGGGACTGCTGCTGGGCGCCGTCACCGTCGTCCTGGTCGTCGCGGCTCCGCAGATCCTGTCGATCTTCGGTGCCTCGTACGCCGCCGAAGGGAGCACGCTGCTGCGGCTGCTGGCCTTGTCCGCGCTGCCCAACCTGCTGCTGAGCGTGGCCATCGACGTGGCCCGGGCGCAGCGACGGCTGCGCTGGGCGGTGTGGCTCCAGGTGGCGATGTGCGTCCTGGTGCTCGGGCTCACCCATCTGCTGCTGCCGGTGGCCGGCCTCGTGGGCGCGGGGGTCGCCTGGCTCGTCACCCAATGCCTGATCGCCGGCTTCCTGGTCGTGTCCCGGTCCCGCTGGCTCGTCCCCGTCACCGAAGGATCGTCATGAACAGCGCGCTCTCCGCCGAACGCACCGCCCCCACCCTGGCGGTCGTCATCTGCGCCTACACCCTCGACCGCTGGGAGGACCTGCGGGCCGCGATCGCGTCGGTGCTGGCCCAGGACCCTCCCGCCGACGAGGTCGTGCTGGTGGTCGACCACAACCCGAACCTCCTGGAGCGCGCCGAGCGGGAGCTGTCCGGGGTCCGCGTGGTGCCGAACCGGCGGCGCCGCGGTCTGTCCGGGGGCCGCAACACCGGAGTGGCGGTCTCCCATGCGGACGTGGTGGCCTTCCTCGACGACGACGCCACCGCGGAACCGGGATGGACCGGCCGTCTGCTGGCGCCCTACGGCGACCCCCGGGTGAGGGGTGTCGGCGGTTTCGTCCGGCCGTGGTGGGCCACCGAGCGCCCCACGTGGTTCCCGCCGGAGTTCGACTGGGTCGTGGGCTGCTCCTACCGGGGACAGCCCCTGAAGGCGGCCCACGTACGCAACTTCATCGGCGCCAACATGTCCTTCCGCCGGAGCGAACTGATCGCCGTCGGCGGCTTTCTCGACGCCCTCGGACGCGTGGGCAGCCGTCCCGCGGCGAGTTGCGACGAAACGGACCTGTGTCTGCGGATCGCCGCCCGCGACCCGGAGGCCGTCCTGCTGTACGAGCCGCGGGCCGAGATACGACACCGGGTCCCCGAGTCCCGTACGAGCTGGGCGTACTTCCGCAACCGCTGCTACATCGAGGGACTGTCCAAGGCGCTGGTGGCACGGCGCTGCGGCAGCGGACCGGCGCTGTCCAGCGAACGCGTGTACGTGCGGTCGGTCGTCCCGCGTGCCCTCGCGCGCAACCTCACCCGGATCCGCCGCCCCGGCGCGCTGCGCACGATCGCGGCGCTGTCCGGGGGTGTCGGCGCGACCGTCACCGGCTACCTCGTCGGATCGATCCGTCCGCTGGGCTCCCGGGACTCCTCCCGCCGTCCCCGAGAAGCGGCGGAGCCGACGACGACGGCCCGGTCATGAGCACGGAACCGACGAGGACGGCCCAGGGCATGAGCACGCAACCGACGACGGTCATGAGCGTCGTACCCGTCTTCCTGTATCACGCGGTCTCGGACGACTCACCGCGGTGGCTGGCGCAGTTCACGGTGAGTCCCGGCACGTTCATGGAGCACCTGGACATGATCGCCGACAGCGGACTGCGCGTGATCCCCCTGCGACGGCTGGTCGTGGCTCTGCTGGGCGGCCCTCCGGTGCCATCACGGTCGGCGGTGCTGACCTTCGACGACGGCTACGCGGACTTCGCCTCCACGGTGGCTCCCCTGCTCGCCGCACGGGGACTTCCCTCGACCCTGTACGTGACCACGGGCGCCCTGCGGCCCTCCGACAGCGTGCCGTTCCCGTCCGCGGCGACGCTGACCTGGGCCCAGGTGAGGGAGCTGGACACGGCCGGGGTCGAGATCGGCGGACACACCGAGACGCATCCGCAACTGGACACGCTGCCCCGGACCTGGGTGCGGGAGGAGGTGGCCGGCTGCAAGCGGCGGATCGAGGACGAACTCGGGCACCCTGTCGACTCCTTCGCCTACCCGCACGGCTATTCCAGCCGCACCGTGCGCGCGCTGGTACGCGAGGCCGGCTGGACGTCGGCCGCCGCCATCCGGGCGGCCTCGGCCTTCAGTTCGGAGCGGGACGACCCCCTGCGGTTCGCCCGGCTCATGGTCCGGGCCGACACCGGCCGCGACCTCTTCGCGCTCTGGACGAGCGGTGCGGGAGCCCCTGTGGCGCCGTTCGCCGAGGAGCTGCGGACCAGGGGCTGGCGAGCGTACCGCCGGGCGAGAGCGGCGGTCGGCCTGCCGTACCGGGCGATCCCCGCCTGACAGACTCACCGGCCCGCGGCAGGACGCCCCGGACGGAACGGATCACTGACGGCGCGTCAACGCTGCCAGACCCGGACCCAGTCCACGAGCATCCGCGCCGAGTCGGTGCCCGGGGGCGGGGTGTAGGGGAGGCCGACGGCCAGGTTGAGGATGACCTCCATGGGCTCGTGGGGAATGCGCTCGGGGTCGCTCACCCGGAACCGTTCGATCCCGTCCACGTACCAGACGAGTCTGTCCTTCTCCCAGCGCAGCCCGAAGACGTGATAGCCGTCGGGAAAGCCGTCCGAGGTGAAGGTCCCCCTCTGTTTCCTCTCCTCGCCCTCGGCGTTCCGCCAGTGCACGAACATCGACAGCGTGCGCGGCGTTCCGAGGAACTCCATGATGTCGATCTCGGGCGGGGTGTAGCGGCTCGCGGGCATCATCCAGAACTCCGGTGCCATCCCGCCCTGTGGCGGGATGCGGACCGCCGCCTCGAAGTAGCCGTAGGTGAAGGTCTTCCGCGGCTGGGCGTACCAGTTGTCCCGGCCGGTGGAGATCATGCCGGACACCCAGGGGTAGACCTTCCCGTCGCTGCCGCGGATCGACCGGCGCTGGGCGTCGAGGCTCAGTTTCCCACCGCCCACGGTGACCTGACCGGGCTGGTACCACTCCAGTTCGTGGTTGGTGCTGATGGTGCAGCCGTGGTCGTTCCAGTCGTAGCACGTGGCCCAGCGGTCCTGGTCCAGACGCGAGCCGTCGAAGTCGTCGTGGAAGACCAGTCGCCAGTCCCCCTGTGCCGGGGGCCGGGGCGTCGCCGTCTCGGAAGTGGCCCCGGGCGCGGGCCCGCCGGCGCCGCATGCCACCAGCAGGAGCATGAGCGCGCCGAGCACCACGCCTCGCCCTCTCATCGGCGGGTACGTGTCCCGGCCGCGACGGAGCGGGCCACCCTGCGCGCGGCGAATCCGGTGCCCGCGACGAACCTCAGCACGGGGCCGAAGGTGGGAGCGGCGGCCAGTCCGGTGAAGAACAGGCCGGGCACGGAGGACTCGAACCCGGAGGACAGCTTCGGTGCGCCGTGGACCGTCCATATCTCCCGGCGGAGTCGGGGTGCCAGCAGTCGGAGCCGGTCGACGTCCACCCGGTATCCCGTCGCCAGCAGCAGATGACCGGCCCGCAGCACCCTCGTCTGCGCGTCGGCGTCCACGACATCGAGGCGCACCATGCCGTCCTCGACCCCCGAGGAGCGGACCGTACGGCCGCACAGCACGGGGATGTCGTCCATGCGGGGCCGCAGCCACCAGCCCCCGGACGGTCCGAGCACCTCGTGCAGGAGCCGCATCCGCAGCCCCGGCGGCAGATGGCGGATGGCGCCGCCGCCGTGGCAGCACGCCAGCAGCGACCAGCCCGGTCCGAGCGGCGAACCGGGCTTCAGCAGCCGTACCGGACGCGGCCGTTCGGACGGCCGGTCGGTGTCGGGCGGGCTGCCGAACGCGACGGACTGCGCGCGGACGATCACGGTGGGAAGGGCCCCGGCCTCGTGCAGCAGCGCGGCGCTCTCCAGCGCCGACTGCCCCGCTCCGAGGACGGCGACCCGCTGCCCCGAGAACCGGGAGAGATCACGGTGCCGACTGGTGTGGGAGACCAGTTCCCCGGGGAGGTCCGCCAGTTCCGCGGGCTCGTGGGCGAAGGGGACCTGCCCGGTGGCCATCACCACGTTCTCGGCGAGGAACTCCTCCCCGGAGTCCAGGGTGACGCCGAACAGCCCGTCCACATGCTCGACGCCACGGACGCTCCGGCGCTCCAGTTCCGGGACGCGGCGCTCCTGGAACCACCGCCCGTACGCGATCATCTCCTCGACCGGGATGGGGTACCGGTCGCCCACGGGTCCCCGTCCCCGCGCGGTCCGGAAGTCCTCCAGGCGGTATCCGGACTCCGGCGCGGAGATGGAGGAGGCGGCGGGGACCGACTTCAGATACATGCCCATGGGCATGTTGGTGTGCCAGGACTCCATGGGCTCGCCGAACACCCTCCGTGGTGTCCCTGACGCGCTCAGCCAGGCGGCCGTGGCGAGCCCGTAGGGGCCTGCTCCGATGACGACCGTGGGCGGCCGGCGCAGGGCATCAGGAGTGCCCCCGCCGGCGGCCTCGTGCCGGGCGCCGAAGTCGGTGTTCATGGGCATGGCCGTCCCCCTTCGCTCTCGCGCGGCGCCGACGCCGTCACGGCCGCGCACCGGCCCAGCGGGCGCATTCGTCGAGCACGGGTGCCACCGTGTGGGTGAGCCACCCGTAGCTATGACCGAACCTCGGCGATTTGCGCACATTGTTCGCCACGTGCCACAGCCAGCTCAGAAGGGGAATCGCCACCGGGTCGGCGACGTCGTGGTCCGGGTCGAGGCCGGCCAGCGCGAGCAGGGCGCGGTCGGCGTCAAGCACCCGGCCGGCGCGCAGCGTCTCGGCGACCAGGCCGCCCAGCGGGCGCCCGGTGAGCGTACTGCGCAGGGCCACCACGAAGGCGTAGGCGTCGATCTCGCAGGGCCCGTCGACGCGGCCACTGCTCCAGTCGAAGACACCGGTGACCCGGAGGGGGACGCGACCGAGCAGCACGTTGCCGGGGTGGTAGTCGCCATGGGTCCAGCCCTCGGTCAGCACGGCACCGGCCAGAGCCGCGTCCAGCCGGTGGCGCAGGGCCTCGAATGCGGCGGCCCGCCTGCCGGACCGGTAGCGGGGCAGCCCCGCCGAGAGCGCCGTGAGCTGCGACTCGCACCAGGCAGGCATCCGGTCGGCCGCCGCACGGCGTCGCCCCGTGGCGGCCCGCAGATCCGCCAGAAGGCGCAGGGCGGGAGCCACGATCGCCTGGGCGTCGTCGGGCGTTTCCATGATCAACCGCTCCGCCGGGACGCCCGGGAGCGTGTTCTGGGCAAAGGTCCCCTGGGGGCCGGGCGATCCGACGACCCGCGGCAGGAGGGAACGCCAGGGAGCGAGCCGGCTGTCGGCGTCGAGCTCCTGGAGGACTTCCCGCTCCCGCGCCGTGACAGCGGCCCCCGCCTCGTTCCTGGGGTGTTTGACGACCAGGCTTCCCGCGCCGCGCCGCAGCTCGAACATCAGCAGGCCCGCCTCGGGCAGTGATGGCCGCCGGACGACGGTGATGTCCCTGGCGCCGGCGCCGCGTACGAGCCAGTGGGCCCGGAGGCGGTCGTCGAGGCCGGCCAGCGCCCGCGGAAAGTAGAGGGGCAGCAAACCGGAGAGCGAGGACATCGTGGCGGGCGTCTTCATACCAGACCTCGCCGGGCCGTCAGCGGCACGACCCGCGGTTGCCGGGGATAATGATTACGGCGATATGTCACGCATAAGTGGATCTACAAGCTTCATCCATGTTAGTTCCTTTCGGGAGAAGCTTCCCGGAGAGGGGCGGGTGGTCTTCTTGCTGGACGACGAAGTGCCCGTACTCCTCGCCCGGATCGGCAACTATCCGCTGCACCACGGCAGTCTGGGCGTGGTGCGCACGGTCGGGCGGCTGGGCGTCCCGGTCCACGCCGTCGTCGAGGACCGCTTCACCCCGGTCGCTCTCTCGCGCCACCTCACGAGCAGGTTCGTATGGCCGACGACCGGCCGCGAGGAACCGGAGCGGCTCGCGGAGGGCCTGCTGTCCATCGGCCGCAGGATCGGCGCCCGGTGTGTGGCGGTGCCGACCGACGACGAGGCGGCGATCGTGCTCGCGGAGTACGCGGACCTGTTGGAGGAGTGCTTCCTGATTCCGCACGTGCCGGCCCATCTGCCGCGGCTGCTGGCCTGCAAGGCGAGCCTGCACCGGATCTGTACGGAGGTCGGCGTCCCCTCGCCGCGGTCACGGGCGCCGACGAGCCGTGACGAACTGGTCGACGCGGGCCGCGAGCTCGGCTATCCGCTGGTGCTCAAGAACCTGGCGCCGTTCAGCAGGCTCCGCACTCCGGCCGTCAGCGGCACCACCATCGTGGTGCCCCACGAGCGGGCGCTCCTCGACCGCTTCCCGGGGGCCGCGCCGCCGCCCGTCCTCGTGCAGGAGTACATCCCCAGACAGCAGGCGGAGGACTGGATCACCCATGTCTACTCCGCAGCGGGCGGTGTGCCGCGCGCCCTGTTCACCGGCTTGAAACTGCGCTCCTGGCCTCCGTACGCGGGCATGACGGCCCGCGCGGTGGCGTTGCGCAACTCCGAACTGGCCGGACTGGCGGAGCGGCTGTGCCGCCGCATCGGGTACAGCGGACTCGCGGACCTCGACTGGCGTTACGACCGTCGCGACGGGCAGTACAAGCTCGTCGACTTCAACCCGCGCACCGGTGCCCAGTTCCGCCTGTTCGAGAACGTCCACGGAGTGGATGTCGTCCGCGCCATGCATCTGGACCTGACCGGCCGGACCGTGCCGGACGGCGCCCAGGTCGAGGGGCGGGTCTTCGTCGCCGGCCAGTTGGACTTCGCGTCGGTCGCGGCGTGGCTGCGCCATGAGCGCCGGCTGCCGCCCGACCTCCTGAACGAGCGGCCCTCCGAGCGGGCCTGGCTCTGCCGGGACGATCCCCTGCCGGCCGCGGCCGAGACGGTCCGGTTCACGGCGCTGGCGGCCTGGCGTCTGCTGCGGCCGGGGCGTTCCGGCCTGGCGAGGTGCCATGGACCGGACGTACGTCGCGCCCGGGCACCGGCCGCGTGAAGCGGTCGGTGCCCGGGCGCGACGGTGGGGTCGGTGCTGCCGGACCTCACATCAGCGGAGCCGGACCTCGGATCAGTGCTGCCAGACCCTCACGTAGTCGACCTTCATGTCGGCGGGAGCCACGTTGGTTCCGCTGTGACTGGGGTTGATGGCGTTGTTGAGGATCAGATACATCGGGGCGGACGTGATCCCGGAGGTGATCTGACCGACCTGCTTTCCGTCGTAGTAGTACGTGACGGAGCCCTGCTTCCATTCGGCGCCGAACGTGTGCCAGCCACCGGAGTAATTGCCGGAAGCGCAGCCTCCGGGACCACCCGCCGTGGAATGGAAGTGATAACAGGCGGAGCCGCCCAGGCCTTCCAGGACGTCCAGCTCGCCGTCCGTCGGCCAGTTCTGCCCGTCCGCCCAGAACGAGGGCCAGTTGGCCATCTGCGACCCGGACGAGGGCGCGTAGATACGGGCCTCGAAAGCGCCGTAGGTGAACTCGGCCTTCTTGTTGCTGGTCACGATCCCGGAAACGTACGGATACGTCTTGCCGTCCACGGTGGTCGGCTTCTGGATGAGGTTGAGATGGAGGGATCCGTCGCCGACGGTGACCTGTGACGGGGAATAGGCGGACGCTTCAGCGGAGTTCGGCGGCTTGGTGACACACCCGGAACAACCGAACCAGTTCGCGTTCCACTTGGAAGCGTCGAGAGCGGTGCCGTTGAATTCGTCGCTGAACACCTGGTGCCAGGTGCCGCCGATACCGACAGGCATGGCGGCGCCCGTGGACGGCGCCGAGGATGTCGTGCTGGGCGTCGGCGTCGAGGCGGGCGTCGACGCCGGAGTCGAGGCGGGCGTGGTCGCGGGCGTCGAAGCCGGCGTGGACGCCGGGGCCGACGAGGGCGTGGACGTCGGAGTCGCGGTCGGAGTCGCGGAGGACGTCGGCGTCGGTGTCGCGGAGGACGTCGGCGTCGGTGTCGCGGAGGACGTCGGCGTCGCGGTCGGAGTCGCGGAGGGACCGGTACCCGTCGTGGTGCCGGCGGTGAAGGATTTCACCGGAGAGACGCTGTGCCACCGGTCGTGGAACTTGTACGCCACGTAATACGTGTAGGTGCCAGCCGGAAATGCGCGGGAGCCCGAAGTGTACGCGGTGGGCCGGGTTCCCAGAGTGGCCGCGGCGGCTCCGGGAAAGTCGTACTTGCCACCGTCGGCGGACCGTACGGCGACGGTCAGCGACTGCAGTTTGATCGTTTTGGCGCTGTGGACCGCGGCGGTGGCTTTGGACTGTCCGTTCGAGGCCGCCGAAACGGAAAGGGAATCGACCACGACGCCGGGAGTGGACGCCTGCGCCTGATCCGTTTGCGTAAGGACGCCTCCGGCGACCGCGGCAGTGGCGACCGCGAGCGCACCCAATTTTGTGCGCATGGCGCGAGGACGACGGTGCTTACGCATATCAGTTGTGCGATTCATTGGCATGTACGCGTGACCTTTCGCCCCCATGCGACACGGGAGTGCCACGGGAAACCGGTGGGCAATGGCGGACTGAACGGTCCTGGACTCTGCGGGAGCCGAACTCGATCCGCAAGTACCTGACCGACGGCGGGGCACTCCATTCCTCATGGGAAATTCATGTCTCGCAGTCGAGTTGGCCGGGTCGAGCCCAGCCCAGTGATGTCCGACACCTCAGGGGGCAATTCGGCCATAAGCGCCAAATCGCATGCCGTCGGCCTCAGTCGGCGGCTGCCGGGCACCATGGCTCGCTTCACCGCCGGCCGCATCACCGACGGCGTGCACAGGGCCACTGTCAGTGGCGGGTGACAGCATCGGATTCATGACCGAGACCACGACATTCGCCTGGCGGCCCTTCCTGCTCTCCTGGAGCGGGGAGTGGGTGGATTCCCTGCCCGAGGACGAGACGCGGGAAGAGGACGCGAGCGCCCGGCAGGCGCGCTGGCTGGGGTTCCCGCCCGCTTCCGAGGAACGGATCACGGCCATGGAGGCGCGCCTGGGTCGGCGCATGCCCCCGTCGTACCGGGAGTTCCTGAAGGTCACCGACGGCTGGCGGCACGCGGGCGGGTTCGTCTGGCTGCTGGCCGGGACCCGGGACGCCGACTGGCACAACGACGCGTCGGGACTCGGGGAGTCGTTCGAGGAGTATCTGGACGAGGACGCCGGGCCCGAAGAGCGCCGAGAAGTGGACATCTGGCGGCGCGGACTGCAGCTCGACGTGGAGTCCGACGCCACCTACGTCCTCATGGATCCCGAGGACGTGGACGAGGACGGCGAGTGGGCCGTGTACACATGGGCGAGCTGGCGCGCCGAATCCCCCGAACGGCACGCGAACTTCCTCGAGTTCATGCGGGACATGCACCGGGAGTTCCACAGCCTGCGGGCGCACCGGCGCGACGGGGAGCCGGCGTTCGCCAACGACACGACACGGGAGCAGGACGCCCGGGTGGCGGAGGCGCGGCGGGAGACGTTGGGCGGCGGCTGGGAGCGGGCCGTGGCGGCGCTGGACGATGCCAGGAGTTACGGCAGGCCCCGGGCCGCCGGTCTGGGGGACCAGATTCGGCGTCTGCTCGGCAAGACCTACATGGTCTACTACGAGGACCTGGTGACGGACCCTCGGTACGCGTCCGACCTGCTGCCGCCGCTGGTCGCCGAGCACGCGGCGAATTCGCACGGGGACGACTCGACGCTGAAATTCCATCTGCGGGGCGCCGATGACGACCTGGTGACGCTGGCCTACGCGACGCTGGATCAGGTCAGGGGCGGCACCTACCGGTACGCACCGGGCGGTCCGTTCGGGGAGGCTGTCGAGCGCGCGCGGGAGACGGCGCGGTGGGGAGACACCGACGGGGCATGGCGCACACTGCGGGACGCCGTGCCCCTGTGGGAGCCGTTGGGACCCGATCATCTGGCACCACTGGGGTGGGTGGCCGACCCCGTGCTCGGGCCGCTGCTGACCCCGGAGCGGGGCCGCGAGCTGCTGTCCACGCCGAGGGGCGGGCAGGCCGGTGAGGTCCCGGATCCGACGCCCGATCTCGACCCGGGCGGCCTGGCGTGGCTCGCGGAGCCGGAGCGGGGCGACAATCGCGGGTCCTACCGCTTCGTCCTGGTGGAGGGTGTGGAACCGAGGGAGTTGCCCGGACGTCTCGCGGACGGCGGCCCCGGGCTCGACGAACCCACGACCCTCCGGGAGGCACGGAGCAGATCACTGCGCGGCAAGCGGGAGTTCTCCTCCTACGACGACGAGGCCCTCGTGGCGGTCGGCCGGGCCGGCAACGGCTGGAGCTTCGCGTACGACGGCGACCCGGCCCCCTTCAACCGGCAGCGGTTCGTCTCCCCCGCGGCGCGCGTCGGCGCGGCCACCCACGCGGTGGTGGTGTGGAGCGGCCTCGGGGCGCGGCACAGGGAACCGTTCTTCCACCTCTCGGTAGCGCGGGACGGCACCGATCAGTACGCGTTCACGTACGCGGAGGGGGAGGTCCGGCGGAGCGGGGAGATACCGGAGACGCTGGACCCCGACCGGTTCTTCGGCGGATCGGAGGGCAGCACCGAGGCGGAACGTCGGCTGCTGGAAGCGGTGGCCGCGGAGTTCGGCGTCCATCTGCCGCGTCACGCGATCCGGGGCGGGCGGCTGCACTCGTTCACCACCCGTTCGTGGACCCGGCCGCCCGGGGACGGGGAGGCGTACATGGTGATCCAGATGAAGGGGGGAGCCCCCCTCCCGGCGGACGGCGAAACGGCGGGAGACGACGGACCGGGGACCGAGTAGCGGGCGTCCGGGCCGACGGCTCCGGCCGGCGCGGGGCCCCCGCCGGCCGGGGGCCCTCCCGCCGGCCGGGGCCCTCCCGTTGGGGCGGGCCCGCCCTCAGGACGGGACCCCGCGGCTCACGGTCGGATCGGCCCGTGCGGCTAGCGCGAGGCGGGGCCGTGGTGAGGAGTGGCGAGCGGGTCGCCGGCCTTGCCGACCACCTCGGCGATCCAGGCCATGGCCTCGGGCACGTCGTAGTTGCCGGCGTGCGGCTGGTTCCAGGCGAGCCGGTAGTCGACGTTCTTGACCTGCTTGTCCGCCTCAAGCGCCCGGTCCAGGTTGACCGAGATGATGAAGGACGTGTCCCGGTCGCGGGTGCCGTTGCGGACGTACCAGTTCGGCGCGGTGTCGGCGCTCGTGCCGACGAAGTCCATGGGGTCGATCAGGTGGATCTGGTCGTCGAGGGTCGTGCTCCGCTTGCGGGTGTACTGGTCCCAGGTCAGCCCGGTGTCGTCGGTGCCGCTGCCGTCGCCGGCGACGTCGTTGTGGTTCCAGCTCCACTCGGTGTAGTTCATGTACGTCTGGGTGTACGGGCCGAAGAGGTTGGTCTCCGTCCGGCTGGTGGTGTTCCCGTGCACGCCCACGGCGTCGAAGGCGGGTGTCGTCTTCAACGTGGCCTGGGTGGCGACGAATTTCAGGTACTTCGCCATGTCGACCGACAGCACCTTGTCCGCCGCGTTGTCGACGTCGATCCAGTGGTTGACGTACGACTTGGTGGTGGTCCCGCCGGGCCCGCCGGAGGTGATGTCGAAGGTGGCTCCGAGCGCCGGAACGGTGTTGGCCGGGTCGGCCTTCATATAGGTCTCCGCGGAGCGGATCACCTCCTTCTTGATCGTGTCCAGCATGTCGTCGGCGGTGAGCCTCGATCCGTCCGGATTGCGGAGCTTGAGGCTCTTCTCGTACGCGGGGAACCCGGCCGCGATCTCGGCGGCGTCCTCGGGCGTGGCGTTCGAACCGGTCGCGTCGCGGGTGCCGAGGACGTTGTAGAGCCACTCGTAGGCCGTGTCCGCGTTGCCGAGGTCGGTGATCGGGCAGTACGCGTTGACCGCGAAGACGTCGTCGCGCAGGGTGCTGCGGCCCTTGGAGTCGATGCCCGCCGCGCCGATCGCGGCGAGGTAGGAGTCGTACGCGGCGCTGTTGCCCGAGGCGCCCAGGATCGAGGACAGCGCGCCGCCGCCGCTGGTGCCGTTGACGACGATCCGCTCGGCGCTGCCGGGCATGGCGGCGTCGTTGAGACGGAGGTAGCGCACCGCGGCCTTGGCGTCGACCGCCGCGGCGGGGGCCTTGCCCGGCGAGGATCCGTCGGCGCCGGCCAGGCCGCGGCTGCGGTTGGCGACGTCCACGAAGACGTACCCGGCCTTCAGCGCCGCGCCGACGTTGCTCGTCGCGCTGTTGTAGGAAGCGCCGTCGGTGACGCTCGCCTTGATGTAACTGGCCATCCAGCCCGCGTTGTTCACCGCGAAGTAGACGGGCGCGCGCTGGTCGTCGAAGGCGCTCTCGGGCACGAAGACGTTCATGCTCTCGTAGCCGCAGCGCGTGTTGCCGATGGTGGTGGAACCGTTGATGCCGGACTGCTGGGCGGCCGCGGCAACAGGGTCGGCGACGTAGCAGAGTTCCTTGTAGGAGCGCACCTTGACGGCCTGCCCGTCGACGGTGACGGTGAGTGTCGTGTAGGCGCCGGCGTCGAAGGCCAGAGCGGCGTCCTCCGGGTCCACGGTATGCGCGTGCGACGCGGTGTGCCCCTGGGACGCGACCGCGGACGAGGGCACCGCGAACGCCGTCAGGGCGAGTGAGCCCGCTATCGCCATGCCCCGCACACGACGCCCGCGGCCGGGGGCGCGTCCTTCCCCTCCACCCGCCGGACGGGTGGAGGCTGCTCGACCGGAGGATTCCGAGAGCGACTGCGGCGACTGCATGGGGTCTCCTCTTGTTGCGTATCGGGTCTTGTTGCGTATCGAGTGATGCACTGACACCTCGGGCCCAAGGCGTCACGCACGCTACAAGATTGTTAACAAAATACCCAGCAATTTTGCGAACATTTCGCGCCGTCCGGTGGCCGCCACGCCGCCCGCCGCCGCCATGGACACGGGTGCGGGGCGGCGATAGGGCCCGTTCGCACTTACCGCCGACACTCCCCGGCGGTAACCATGGGGAAGGCCGTTTGGCCAGCTATGACCTGAATGAGCTGATCCCAGGAGGGCTCATGGACGCCCCGACCGCGACGACGGCGGGCCCGGCCGCGCAGGACGACGCGCAGGAGGACCCGACCGTCCACATTCTCTGGATCAACGCGGGGCTGAGCTGCGACGGGGACTCGGTCTCCCTGACCGCCGCGACCCAGCCGAGCATCGAGGAACTGGCGCTCGGCGCCCTGCCGGGACTGCCCAAGGTGGCGGTGCACTGGCCGCTGATCGACTTCGAGTGCGGGCCCGTGCAGGGCGCGGACAATTTCGTCGAATGGTTCTTCAAGGCCGACCGGGGCGAGCTGGAGCCCTTCGTGCTGGTCGTCGAGGGGTCCATTCCCAACGAGCGGGTCAAGCCGGAGGGCTACTGGTGCGGCTTCGGGGACGACCCGGAGACGGGTCAGCCGATCACGACCAGTGAGTGGCTGGACCGGCTCACCCCCAAGGCGCTCGCCGTGGTCGCCATCGGCACCTGCGCGACGTACGGCGGTATCCACGCGATGGCCGGCAACCCGACCGGCGCGATGGGGGTGCCGGACTACCTCGGCTGGGAGTGGAAGTCCAAGGCGGGCATTCCGATCGTCTGCATCCCGGGCTGCCCCGTGCACCCGGACAACGCCTCCGAGACCCTGCTCTATCTGCTGTACCAGGCGGCGGGCGCGGCGCCCATGATCCCGCTGGACGAGGAGCTGCGGCCGACCTGGCTGTTCGGGGCCACGGTCCACGAGGGCTGCGACCGCGCCGGCTACTACGAGCAGGGACAGTTCGCGAACGAGTACGGATCCCCTGAGTGCCTGGTCAAACTCGGCTGCTGGGGCCCGGTGGTCAAGTGCAACGTGCCCAAGCGCGGCTGGATCAACGGCGTGGGCGGCTGCCCGAACGTCGGCGGGATCTGCATCGCCTGCACCATGCCGGGCTTCCCCGACAAGTTCATGCCGTTCATGGACGAGCCGCCGGGCGGCCACGTGTCCGCGACGGCGAGCGGCATCTACGGATCCGTCATACGACGTCTGCGGAACATCACCGCGAAGACCGTCGACAAGGAACCGAAGTGGCGCGGCAAGGGCGAGGAGCTCACGACCGGCTACAAGGCCCCGTGGTGACCACGGTTACCCGCTGAGCAGGACACTCGACAGGAAGGTGGCGCGGCACCATGGCGACGGCGACGAACAAGCCGGCCGGTGACGGCCTCACGGAGATGTCGTGGGACCCGATCACCCGCATCGTCGGCAGTCTCGGCATCCACACCAAGATCGACTTCAAGGCGAAGCGGGTCGCGGAGTGCTACAGCACCTCGTCCGTCTTCCGCGGGTACAGCGTGTTCATGCGCGGCAAGGACCCGCGCGACGCGCACTTCATCACCAGCAGGATCTGCGGCATCTGCGGCGACAACCACGCCACCTGCTCGGTCTACGCCCAGAACATGGCGTACGGCGTGGCTCCCCCGCACCTCGGCGAGTGGATCATCAACCTCGGTGAGGCCGCGGAGTACATGTTCGACCACAACATCTTCCAGGAGAACCTGGTCGGCGTGGACTACTGCGAGCGGATGGTCCGCGAGACCAATCCCGGCGTGCTCGAACAGGCCGAGCGCACCGAGGCCCCGCACGCGGCCGACCACGGCTACCGCACCATCGCCGACATCATGCGCTCGCTGAACCCGCTGGAGGGCGAGTTCTACCGTGAGGCGCTCCAGGTCAGCCGCTACACCCGGGAGATGTTCTGCCTGATGGAGGGCCGCCATGTGCACCCCTCCACGCTCTATCCGGGCGGAGTCGGCACGGTCGCGACGATCCAGCTCTTCACCGACTACCTGACCCGGCTGACCCGCTACGTGGAGTTCATGAAGCGGGTCGTCCCGCTCCACGACGACCTCTTCGACTTCTTCTACGAGGCCCTGCCCGGCTACGAGGAGGTGGGCAGGCGCCGGGTGCTGCTGGGCTGCTGGGGCGCCCTGAACGACCCGGAGTACTGCGACTTCCAGTACGCCAACATGGAGAACTGGGGCCGGCGGATGTTCGTCACCCCGGGCGTCGTCGTGGACGGCAAGCTCGTCACCAACAGCCTCGTCGACATCAACCTCGGCATCCGCATCCTGCTCGGCAGCTCGTACTACGAGGACTGGTCGGGCATGGAGAAGTTCGTCGAACGCGACCCGCTCGGCAACCCCGTCGACGAACGCCACCCGTGGAACCAGCACACCATCCCCGCCCCGCAGAAGCGGGACTTCGACGACAAGTACAGCTGGGTCATGTCGCCGCGCTGGTTCGACGGCACCGACCATCTGGCCCTGGACACCGGTGGCGGCCCGATCGCCCGGCTGTGGTCCACGGCGCTGTCCGGGCTCGTCGACATCGGCTACATCAAGGCCACCGGGCACAGCGTGCAGATCAACCTGCCGCGCACGATGACCAAGCCCGAGATGGCGCTGGAGTGGAAGATCCCGCAGTGGAGCAACGCCCTCGAACGCAACCGGGCCCGCACCTACTTCCAGGCGTACGCCGCCGCTGCCGCCCTCCACTTCGCCGAGCAGGCGATGGAGGAGGTACGGGCCGGACGCACCCAGACCTGGGAGAAGTTCGACGTGCCGGACGAGTCGATCGGCTGCGGCTTCACCGAGGCGGTACGGGGTGTGCTCTCCCACCACATGGTGATCAGGGAGGGCAAGATCGCCAACTACCACCCGTACCCGCCGACCCCGTGGAACGGCAGTGTGCGCGACTCCTACGGCACACCGGGCCCGTACGAGGACGCCGTACAGAACACGCCCATCTTCGAGGAGAACCCGCCCGAGAACTTCAAGGGCATCGACATCATGCGGGCCGTCCGCAGCTTCGACCCGTGTCTGCCGTGCGGTGTGCACATGTACGTCGGCGGCGGGCGGACCGTGGAGCAGACGCATATGCCGACGGGGCTGAGCGGACTGGCCGGCTGACGTTCCGGCATCCGACGTTCATCGCGATCCGACCTTCCTCGCGATCGACCTTCCTCAGGAGAGGGGCTAGCCGATGGCCGGACAGGAGACGGGCGAGCGGATAGGCGCGCTGCTCGACGAGCTGGCGCAGCGGGCGGGACCGGAGGCGCGCGACATCGCGGACGAACTGGTGCGCTGCCTCATGGAGTTCTACGGCGAGGGCCTGGCCCGGACCGTACGCCTGCTGCGCTCCGCCCCGGACGGCGCGGACCCCCTCGCCGTCCTCACCGCCGACGAACTCGTCAGTGATCTGCTGATCCTGCACGATCTGCACCCCGAGGACACCGCGACCCGGGTGGGCCGGGCCCTCGACAAGGTCCGCCCCTACCTCGGTTCGCACGCGGGTGACGTGGAGGTGGCCGGGCTCGACCTGGAGACGGCCGGTGGTCCGACGCTGCGGCTCACGTTGCGCGGCAGTTGCGACGGCTGTCCGTCCTCCACCCAGACCGTGCGCTGGACCATCGAGGAGGCGGTCGCCCGGATCGCCCCCGAGATCGCGCACATCGAGGTCGAGGGCATGGCCGACGGGAGTCCGGAGCCGGCGCTCCTCCAGATCCTGCCGCACCGCCCGGACGACGCCCCGGGCGAGGCGGCGCCGTCCGGGGAACCGGGCGAGGCGGCGCGCTGGTACGAACTCGGCCCACGCTCGCTGCCGGCGGGCGACGGCGCCACCGGGGTCACCGAGGTCGCGGGCCGCACCCTGCTGCTGATCCGACTGCCGGGCCAGTTGTACGCCTACCGCGACCGCTGTCCCCTGTGCGCGGCGGGCCTCGCCGCCGCCGTCCTGGACGGCGAACTGCTGGTCTGCGCGGGCTGCGGCGCCGCGTTCGACGTCCGCCGGGCGGGCCGGGGTGACCAGGGCCATCTGGATCCCGTACCGCTGCTGGAGGAGGACGGGTCGGTGCGGGTGGCACTGCCCGGCGAGCTGCTGGGGGCCGGGCCATGACCGCGGACGTCCTCAGGCAGTTCACCCGGCGGCCGCCGCCCGAGGGCGAGCGCTGCGACCTGTGCGGGGAGCCGCTGCCGGCCGAGCACCGGCATCTCGTCGACACCTCCCGGCGTTCCCTGAAGTGCTCCTGCCCGCCCTGCCATCTGCTGTTCACCCGGCCGGGCGCGGGACAGGGCCGTTTCCGGGCGGTCCCGGACCGGTATCTCACCGATCCCGGGTTCGTCCTGGACGAGGCCGGCTGGAACCGGCTGCAGATCCCCGTCGCGCTCGCCTTCTTCTTCCGCAACTCCGAGCTCGGCCGGCTCGCCGCCTTCTATCCGAGCCCGGCGGGCGCCACCGAGAGCGAACTCGACCCGGCGACCTGGGACGCGGTGCTCGGCCGCAGCAGGCTGGCGGAGCTGCTGGAACCCGATGTGGAGGCGCTGCTGCTGCACCGCGGCCGGACCGGGGCGGTGACCTGCACACTCGTCCCGGTCGACGTCTGCTACGAACTGGTCGGACGGATGCGGCTGCACTGGAAGGGCTTCGACGGCGGTGCCGAGGCACGCGCGGACATCGCGGAGTTCCTGGAACGGATCACCGCGGCCGCCCGGCCTCTGGCGAACGCCGGGAACGTGGAGAACTCCGCGAACATGCATCCCGCCGGTGACGTGAAGAGCGCCGGGAACGGGGAGACCGCCGGGGGCGCCCCGTGACCGATCTCCAGTTCACCTGCACCGGTGTGCGCCCCGAACCGTACGGAGCCGGGCCGACGCTGCTGTTCGGGCTGCGCATCGAGGAGGCGGACCACCAGCCGGTGCACGCCCTCGCGCTGCGCTGCCAGATCCGCATCGAGCCCGCCGGGCGGTCGTACGAGCCGGAGGAGGTCGGCATGCTGGGCGACCTGTTCGGCGAGCCGAGCCGCTGGAACAGCACGCTCAAGCCGCTCCAGTTCGCCCACACCTCCATCACGGTCCCGGGGTTCACCGGCACGACGGAGGTCGATCTCCCGGTGCCCTGCACCTACGACACCGAGGTCGCGTCCGCGTCGTACTTCCGGGCGCTGACCCGCGGCGAGGTCCCGCTGCTCCTGCTGTTCTCCGGCACGGTGTTCACCGGCCGCGACGGCTTCCGGGCCGAGCCCGTGCCCTGGCACAAGGAGACGTCGTACCGGATGCCGGTGGACGTGTGGCGGAACATGATCGAGCAGTACTTCCCCAACTCGGGCTGGCTGCGCGTCCGGCTGGACGTCCTCGACGCGCTGCGCCGCTACCGGTCCGCGCGCGCCCTGCCCTCCTGGGAGCGGGTCTTCGACGAACTCCTCGCCACCGCCGACGCGAAGGGGGCCGACTGAGATGAGCAATCCGCTGGAGGACCGCTTCGAGCGGGCCCGCGCGGTGGCGGACGCCGTCCTGTTCGAGGGATACGTCCTCTACCCCTACCGCGCCTCGGCCGCGAAGAACCAACTGCGCTGGCAGTTCGGCGTCCTGGTGCCGCCCGCCTGGACCGCCACGACCGGCGAACACTCCGTCCAGCGCACCGAGTGTCTGCTGGAGCCCCGCAAGGGCGACCGGCTCCACGCCGAACTGCGCTTCCTGCACGTGAGGCGGCGCACGGTCGAACGGCTCGACGCCGACGGCGGATACACGGAGGTTCCCGAACTCGACCTGCCCGACCGGGTGCTGGTTCCCTGGGACGAGGGACACGAGGAACGCGTCCTGATCCATGAGTCGCTCGACGAGCTGACGGGTGATCAGGCGACCGTCCACGCCGTACGGTTCGATCTGCCCGACGCCGTCGAGTACGAGCCGGTGACCGACGCCGAGGGGCGGACGCTGGGCCGTCTCGTGCGGCACAGAAAGCGGCTGACCGGCGAACTGCGGCCGCGCGTCGAGGAGTTGCCAGGACCGTACCGGGTGCTGCGGCTCACGGTGAGCGTGCACAACACCACCACCGTCCCGGAGCAGGCCGGCACCGACCGCGAGACCGCGCTCGCCCACAGCCTGATCGGCACCCATCTGCTGTTCGGCGTTCCCGGCGGACGGTTCCTGTCGCTGACGGACCCGCCGGAGTGGGCCCGCCCGGCCGCCGCGAGCTGCCGGAACGACCGCACCTGGCCCGTGCTCGCGGGCCCGCCCGGCGCGGACGACGTCATGCTGTCCTCGCCGATCATCCTGGAGGATCATCCCGCCGTCGCCGAGGAGAGCCCGGGGCCCCTCTACGACGCCACCGAGATCGACGAGATCCTCTCGCTGCGCACGGCCGCGCTCACCGACCGGGAGAAGCGCGAGGCCCGCGGCACGGACGCCCGCGCCGCCGACGTCATCGACCTGGTCGACGCCATGCCGGGCGCGGTCCGCGAACGGCTCCACGGGGCGATCCGGGGGCTGCGCGAGATCACCGGCGACGACACCGCGGGCGAACCGCCGCCCGCCGCCCCCGACACCGGGCCGAGTCTCCCTCAGGGCCCCGGGCACCCCTGGTGGGACCCCGCGCAGGACGCCGAGGCGGCCGAGGTGCCCGACTCCGTCGTCGTCGACGGCGAGACGGTACGAGCCGGGAGCAGGGTCAGGCTCACCCCGGGCGCCCGGCGCTCCGACGCCCAGGACTCCTTCCTGCACGGCCGGCACGCCACCGTCGAGGCCGTGGTCGGCGACCTCGACGGCGAGACGCATCTCGCCGTCGTCGTGGACGACGACCCGGGCACCGACGTACGCCGCGCCCAGGGCCGCTTCCTCTACTTCAAGCCCGACGAGGTGGCACCCCTGAAGGAGCGGGAGGAGGAGGCGACATGACCGGACCCGCTCACACCGGTCCGTCCGGTCCCGCCGAAGGGCACGGGCCCGGCCGGACTCTCGTCGCCGGAGTCGGCAACGTGTTCCTCCAGGACGACGGGTTCGGGGTGGAGACCGTACGACGGCTCGCCGCCCGCGTGCCCGGACCGCCGCCCGGCGTCGAGCTGATGGACGCCGGCATCCGCGGGGTGCACCTCGCCTACCGGCTGCTGGAGGGCTACCGGACGCTCGTCCTGGTGGACCTCGTCAGCCGCGACGGTCCGCCGGGCACGCTGTACACGATCGACGTCGGCCCCGAACCCCCCGCGGCGCGGACCGGACCCGGCCCGCTCGACACGCACGCCATGGACCCCGCGACCGTGCTGGCCCTGCTGCACGATCTGCACGCCGGCGCGGGCGGCACCCTCCCGGAGAAGGTGTACGTCATCGGCTGCGAACCCCTCGACACCGGCGAGGGCATGGGCCTGACTCCCCCGGTGGCCGGTGCCGTGGACGCCGCCGCCGACCTGGTGCTCGACCTCGTACGCCGCGTTCCCTCCGAATCCCGGAGGGGCTGACCACGATGGAGGCAAGGATGGAATGGCAATGGGTTGGCCTGGCCGCGGGCCTCGTAGTGGCCTACGGAGTCGCGAGGAACCTGTCGGACATCCGCCGCTACTTGCGCATCCGGCGCATGTGATCCGGTGGATGCGTGTGATCCGGCGGACGTGCGTGATCCGGCGGACGCGCTCCGGCGCGCGGACTGCCGCCGTCGCGCCCCGCGCGGCCACCGACGTCCTCGAGCTGCACATAGCGCTCCAGGAAGAGATGCAGGGTGCCGTGGAGTTCACCCAGGCGTACGAACCACAGGGCGAGGTTCATGGCACCCTGCTGGGTGATCGCGTAGACCCGGCGTGCGGGGCCGCTCTCCGAGGCGCGCCAGTGCGAGGTGACCTCACCGCTGCTCTCCATGCCCCGAAGCAGCCGGTACACATGCGCCTGGTCCGCGTCGCCGCAGCCGAAAGCGCCCAGGCGCTGCACCAGTTCATAGCCATGACCTTGGCGTTCGGCCAGCAACAGGAGCAGCACCGGGGTGAGCAGAGCGCGTCTCTCGACCTCATGCCCGGTCATCGTGTTCTCAGGGTAACCAGCCATGCGCGGGCCTCACATCCGGGCGCGGCGGCGCCGCGCGGCGCGCCGGCGGCGGGAGGTGAGGGCCGTGCATGAGCTGTCGATCGCCGTGGCGGTCGTCGAACAGGTCGAGGAGGCCGTGCGGGAACAGGGCCGCGCGGTCGCGTCGCTGACCCTGCGGATCGGCGAGCTGGCGGGGGTGGTGCCCGAGGCACTGGAGTTCTCGTTCGGGCTCGCGACGGAGGGCACCGCGCTGGCGGGGGCGCACCTGCTGATCGAGACTGTCGATGCCCGGGGCCGCTGCGAGGGCTGCGGCCGCGAGGCGCCGACCGGGATGCCACCGGTGCTGTGGTGCGCCGGGTGCGGGGCGCCGCTGACCCTGCTCGGCGGCCGGGAACTGGAGATCGTCCGGGTGACGCTGGCCGACGGGCCACCGGACATGAACGGGCCCGCGGACGCCGCTCCGCACGGGAAGGGCGCGACGGGCCCGGACGGGAAGGGCACGGACGACGGGCCACGGCCCGCGCCGTCCGGGCCGCCGGTACGCGACGAGGAGGCGAGCCATGTGCCGCACCGTTGACCTGCATCAGGCCGTGCTCGCCAAGAACGACGAGAACGCGCTGGCCCTGCGGGGCTATCTGGGTGACCGCGGGACGGTGGCGGTGAACCTGCTGTCCAGTCCCGGCAGCGGCAAGACGGCCCTGCTCGAACTGCTGCTCGCGCGCGCCGTGGCGGGCGGTACCCCGGCGGCCGCCGTCACCGCCGACCTGGCGACCGAGAACGACGCGACACGGCTGGCCCGCTCCGGGGCGCCGGTGCAACAGATCCTCACGGACGGGCTGTGCCATCTGGAGGCGGGCATGCTCCAGCGGCGGCTCGAGGGCTGGCTGCCGGAGGGCACCCGGCTGCTGTTCGTCGAGAACGTCGGCAATCTCGTCTGCCCCGCCTCCTACGACCTCGGGGAGACCCTGCGCATCGCGCTCGCGTCGGTGACCGAGGGCGAGGACAAGCCGGTCAAGTACCCGACGGCCTTCGGGCTCGCGCACCTGGTCGTGATCACGAAGACCGACATCGGGGACGCCGTCGGCTTCGACCGGGAGGCGTTCCTGCGAGGTGTCCGGCAGGTCAATCCCGGGGTGCCGGTCCTGGAGACCTCGGCGCGCACCGGCCAGGGGGTCGACGCCCTGCTGGCGCACGTCCTGCGCTGCGCTGCCGGCGAGGAGGCGCACGTACCGGTCCTGGCGCCGCAGCACGAGCGGTACCTGCACAGCCACGAGAACGGGAACGGCCACAAGCACGAACACGGTCACGAGCACGAGCACGAGCACAGCCACGAACACTCCGGCGGGCACGCAGCCGTGGACGGGCAGGCGCGGTGAAGCGGGCCCCGGGGCGCGAGCGCCGGCACGTCACGGTCACGGGCGTGGTCCAGGGGGTGGGTTTCCGGCCCTTCGTGTACACCCTCGCGGAGGAACTGGGGCTGAGCGGCTGGGTCACCAACAACGCGCGGGGCGTCGAGGCCGAGGTGGAGGGCCCGGGCGCCGACGTCGCGGAGTTCTGCGCTCGGGTCGGGACGCGACCGCCGCCGCTCGCGGTCGTCGAGTCGGTCGAGCAGCGGACCGTGCCCCTGGAGAACGACGGCTCGGTGTTCACCATCCGGCCCTCCTCCGGCGGGCCGGGCCGCACCCTGGTCTCCCCCGACACCGCGACCTGCGACGCCTGCCTGCGCGAGCTCGCGGACCCCGCCGACCGGCGCTACCGGCACCCCTTCATCACCTGTACGCACTGCGGTCCGCGGTTCACGATCGTGACCGCGCTGCCGTACGACCGGGACAGCACCACCATGGCGGGCTTCCCGATGTGCGCAGACTGCGCCCGTGAGTACGCGGACCCGTCCGACCGGCGCTTCCACGCCCAGCCGATCGCCTGTCCCGCCTGCGGTCCCCGGCTCACGCTGCGCACGGGAGCGGACGATCCGGGCGAGCTGCGGGGCGCGGAGGCACTCGCCGAGGCCCGTCGGCTGCTGGCCGAGGGCGCCGTGGTCGCGGTCAAGGGCATCGGCGGCTACCACCTGGCGTGCGACGCGGGGGATCCCGCGGCCGTACGCACCCTGCGCAAGCGCAAGAACCGCGGCGGCAAACCCTTCGCGGTGCTCGCCGGCTCGCTGGAGACCGTCCGGCGGCTGGCCCATGTCGGGCCCGAGGAGCGGGAGTTGCTCCTCGGGCCGCGCAAGCCGGTGGTCCTGCTGCGGCGGCGGGCGGGGGCGGCCGACGAGATCGCGGCGGGCGTCGCGCCCGGCAGTCCCGACCTCGGCTTCATGCTCCCGTACACGCCGGTGCACCGGCTGCTGCTCGGTCTTCCCGGTGATCCGCCGGGTCCCGCCGTCCTCGTCATGACCAGCGGGAACCACTCGGGCGAACCCATCGTCACCGACGACGCCGAGGCGCTGACCCGGCTGGCGGGGCTCGCCGACGCCTGGCTCGCGCACGACCGGCCCGTTCACGTGCCCTGCGACGACTCGGTGGTCCGGGTCTGCGCGGGAGCCGAGCTCCCGGTGCGGCGCTCGCGCGGCTACGCCCCCTTCCCGATCGCGCTGCCGGTGCCGGTGGTCCCGGCGCTGGCGGTGGGCGGCGACCTGAAGAACACCTTCTGCGCCGGGGACGGCCGCTACGCCTGGCTGTCCGCGCACGTCGGGGACATGGACGACCTGGCCACCCTGAACGCCTTCGAGCGGGCCACCGGCCATCTGACGGACCTCACGGCCGTCACACCGCGCCTGCTCGTCGCCGACCGGCATCCCGGCTACCGCTCCACCCGATGGGCACGGCGCGCCGCCGAGGCCCACGGACTGACACTGCGCCAGGTGCAGCACCACCACGCCCATGTCGCCTCGGCGATGGCCGAACACGGGCTCGACGGTTCGGCGCCGGTGATCGGGGTCGCGTTCGACGGGACCGGTTACGGCGACGACGGGGCGGTGTGGGGCGGTGAGGTGCTGCTCGCCGACTACGACGGATACCGGCGGTTCGCCCATCTGGGCTATGTCCCGCTGCCGGGCGGCGACGCGGCCGTACGCAATCCCTACCGGATGGCCCTGTCGCATCTGCGGGCCGCGGGACTGGCCTGGCTTGACGAGCTGCCGTGCACCGCGGCGGCCACACCGGAGGAGCGTCGGCTGCTCGAACGGCAGCTGGAACGGGGCCTCAACTGCGTTCCCACGTCCAGCATGGGACGTCTCTTCGACGCGGTGTCCTCGCTCGCGGGAGTCTGCCACCGGGTGGAGTACGAGGCCCAGGCGGCGATGGAACTGGAGAACGCGGCAATGGGCGACCTGGCGGGGCCGCTGGCCGACGACGAGCGGAACGACGCGTACCGGTTCATGCTGAGAGCGGCCCGTCAGGGCCCCGAGGTGCCGCTGGTCGCCGATCCGGCGCCGGTCCTGGCCGCCGCCGTCGCGGACGTCCGGGCTGGTGTCACGGCCGGGACGGTGGCCCGTCGGTTCCACCAGGCCGTGACCGGTCTGGTCCTGGAGGTGTGCACGGTGGCGCGAGAGCGGACCGGGCTCGACACGGTGGCCCTCAGCGGCGGGGTGTTCTGCAACGCCCTGCTCACCGAGGCCTGCGGCGCCGTCCTGGAACGGGACGGCTTCACCGTGCTGAGGCACCACAGAGTTCCCCCCAACGACGGCGGTCTGGCCCTCGGTCAGCTCGTCGTCGCCGCCCGGTCGATGGACTAGCGCGGCGGAGCGCACGAGCGAGGCAGGAGCAAGTCATGTGTCTGGCCGTACCCGGCCGAGTGCTGGAGATCGAGGAACGTGACGCGACGCGGATGGCCAAGGTGGACTTCGGCGGTGTCGTCAAGGACGTGTGTCTGGAGTACGTGCCGGACATGAAGGTCGGTGACTACGCCATCGTCCATGTGGGATTCGCGTTGCAGCGGCTGGACGAGGAATCGGCGAAGCAGACCCTGGAGCTCTTCGAGAACCTCGGGGTGCTGGAGGAGGAGTTCGGCGACGCCTGGGGCAAGGCCGCCCGGGACGCCGGCGCCGAACGCCCCGACGGAACCGGACTACCGCCCCTGGAGGGCGCCGAGAAGGAGGCGCGGTCATGAAGTACCTGGACGAGTTCAGCGACCCGGCCCTCGCCAAACGGCTCTTCGACGACATCAGGGCCGTCACCACCAGGCCCTGGTCCCTCATGGAGGTCTGCGGAGGCCAGACACACTCGATCATCCGCCACGGCATCGACCAGCTCCTGCCCGAGGAGATCCAGTTGATCCACGGGCCGGGCTGCCCGGTCTGTGTGACCCCGCTGGAGATCATCGACAAGGCGCTGGAGATCGCCTCCCGACCGGACGTGATCTTCTGCTCCTTCGGCGACATGCTGCGCGTGCCCGGCAGCGGACGCGACCTGTTCAAGGTCAAGAGCGAGGGTGCGGACGTCCGTGTCGTGTACTCGCCGCTGGACGCGCTGAAGATCGCGCAGGAGAACCCCGACCGGCAGGTCGTGTTCTTCGGCATCGGCTTCGAGACCACGGCACCGCCCAACGCGATGACCGTCTATCAGGCCAAGAAGCTGAACATCCCCAACTTCAGCCTGCTGGTCTCGCACGTCAAGGTGCCCCCGGCCATCGACGCGATCATGAACTCGCCGGACTGCCGGGTCCAGGCGTTCCTCGCCGCCGGGCACGTCTGCACGGTGATGGGCATGGCCGAGTATCCCGAGCTCGCCGAACGGCACCGGGTGCCGATCGTGGTGACGGGCTTCGAGCCGCTCGACATCCTGGAGGGCATCCGCCGCGCGGTGCGCCAACTGGAGGCGGGTGAGCACACCGTGGAGAACGCCTATCCGCGCGCGGTCCAGCCCGAGGGAAGCCCCACGGCCCGGGCCATGCTCTCCGACGTCTTCGAGGTGACCGACCGGGCCTGGCGCGGGATCGGCATGATTCCGCAGAGTGGCTGGCGGCTGTCGCCCAAGTACCGCGAGTTCGACGCCGAGCACCGCTTCTCGGTGACCGGCATCGATACCGAGGAGTCGACCGTCTGCCGCAGCGGCGAGGTGCTCCAGGGCCTCATCAAGCCGCACGAGTGCGCCGCCTTCGGCAAGGAGTGCACCCCGCGCAATCCGCTGGGCGCGACCATGGTCTCCAGCGAGGGCGCGTGCGCCGCGTACTACCTCTACCGGCGGCTGGAGACCCCGGACAAGGAGGCGAGCTCCGTTGGCTGACTCGGCATACGCCCCGGTCGACTTCTCCTCCTGGACCTGTCCGGCGCCGCTGCGCGACCACGACAGGATCGTGATGGGGCACGGCGGCGGCGGCACGCTCTCCGCCGAACTGGTGGAGCACCTGTTCGCGCCCGCCTTCGGCAGTGACGTGCTCGCCGAACTCGGCGACTCCGCGCATCTGCTGCTGGGCGGCGCCCGGCTCGCCTTCTCCACCGACTCCTTCGTCGTACGGCCGCTGTTCTTCCCCGGCGGCAGCATCGGGGACCTCGCCGTCAACGGCACGGTCAACGACCTGGCCATGGCGGGGGCCGTACCGGCCTACCTCTCCTGCGGGTTCATCCTGGAGGAGGGCGTCGAGCTCTCCGTCGTGGGTCGCGTGGCCGAGGCGATGGGCGAGGCGGCGCGGACGGCCGGAGTGGTGGTGGCGACCGGCGACACCAAGGTCGTCGACGCCGGTCACGGCGACGGCATCTTCATCAACACCGCCGGGATCGGGCTGATCCCGGAGGGCGTCGACATCCGTCCGCAGCGCGCGGCACCCGGTGACGTGGTGCTGGTCAGCGGACCGATCGGCGTGCACGGGGTGGCGATCATGAGCGTGCGGGAGGGTCTCGAGTTCGGCGTCGAGATCCAGAGCGACACCGCCTCGCTGGCCGGTCTGGTCGCGGACATGCTGGCCGTCTGCCCCGACCTGCACGTGCTGCGCGATCCGACCCGCGGCGGTCTGGCCACCTCGCTGAACGAGATCGCGGCGGCGGCACGGGTCGGCATCAGGCTCGACGAGCGGTCGCTGCCCGTCCCGGAGACGGTCGCCAACGCCTGCGCCTTCCTCGGTCTGGACCCGATGTACGTGGCCAACGAGGGCAAGCTGGTGGCCTTCGTGGCGGCCGAGCACGGCGACGCGGTGCTCGCGGCGATGCGGGCGCACCCGCTGGGCAAGGAGTCCGTGGCGATCGGCCACTGCGTCCCCGACCACCCGGGAATGGTGGTCGCGGCCACCGGTCTGGGCGGCACCCGGGTGGTGGACATGCCGCTCGGCGAGCAGCTTCCGCGCATCTGCTGACCCACCGCTTCCACGCCCACGGCTGACTCCTCGTCGGCCGGCACGAGTGAGTACTTCCGAGGCCGGTCCTCGGTGACGGACCCGCATCACGCGGGTGTCACCGGGGACCGGCCTTTTCCGTGCCCGTGGTGTGTGCAACCCTCTCGCAACGTCCGGTCTGGTCGGCTGGTGCGCGACAGCCGTGAGACCCGAGGGGGAGAGCCGATGGACGTCGTCCCGCGCGTGGAACTGACACCCGCGGCCGCCGAACTGCTGCGGCGGCTGCGGACCCTGCACGGACCGCTGATGTTCCATCAGTCCGGCGGCTGCTGCGACGGCAGCGCCCCCATGTGCTACCCGGAGGGCGAGTTCCGCACCGGCGGTTCCGACGTCCTGCTGGCCGAGCTGGAGATCGAGGGGGTCGCGGAGCCGGTCTCCTTCTGGATCTCGAAGAGTCAGTACGAACTCTGGAGCCATACGCGGCTCATCGTGGACGTCGTCGCCGGCCGGGGCAGCGGCTTCTCCCTCGAAGCACCCGAAGGAGTGCGTTTTCTGATCCGTTCCCGCGTCGTCGGCGTCTAGCCACCGGACCGGGTCCCCGTCTCTGGTGCAATTCCCCTGAGTCCTGGCAGAGTTGACGAGACATCAGGGGGCACGGTGACGCGTCTTCGCGGACGGTTCAGAACGGCACTGACAGTCTTCACGGCAACCGGAGCGCTGGCCGGTGCGGCCCTGACGGGGGCGGCACCGGCCGCCGGCGCGGAGGGCGCGACCCGTATCGCGCCCGGCGTCGCGTACACGGAGCTGGACATCCCGGCGGCCAAGGGTGTGGCCCACGCTCATGTGCTGGACGTCGATCTGCGCAATCCTCATGTGCGGGTCGACCTCCTCTACCCCGGCGCGGTGGCGTCGCGGGCTCCCGTCTCTCAACTGGCCGACTCCCAGGGCGCGGTCGCCGGGGTCAACGGCGACTTCTTCAACATCACGGAGACCCAGCATCCGGGTGTCGAGGCGACGGGCGCGACGGTGGGCCCGGCGATCGCGAGCGGCCGGGGCCTCAAGGCCGCGGTGCCCGACGGCCAGCGGTTCGGGCCGGCGCTGCCGCCCGGCACGCACACCGAGGACGTGTTCGGTGTGGGCGTCGACCGCCGGGCCCGGCTGGACGACGTGCTCCTCGACGGATCCGTCCGCGGTCCCGACGGCATCTGGCCGCTCGGCGGGTTCAATCAGTACGCGCTCCCGGTGGACTCCCTCGGCGCGTTCACCGCCGACTGGGGAAGCGTCTCGCGGGTCCGCGCGACCTGCGGTACGGACACGAACCGGGCCGCGCCGTGCAGTTCCGACACCTACGAGGTGACGGTCCGCCACGGGCGGGTCGTGTCCGCGGCCGACACTCCCGGCAGCGGGCCCATCTCCCGGGGCACCACCGTGCTGGTCGGCCGCGAGGCGGGTGCCCGGAAGCTGCGGAAGCTGTCCGTGGGCGAGACGGTCGGGGTACGGCACCGGCTGGTCGCAAAGTCCTCCAAGGTGCCCTTCCGGTTCGCGGTCGGCGGCTATCCGATGATGACCGACGGCGTGCCGCTGCCGGGTCTGGACGACAGCACCGCCGCCGTACGCACCGCGGTGGGCTTCTCCGACCACGGGCGCCGGATGCAGCTCCTCGCCCTGGACGGCGCACCAAGGTTCCGCGCCGGGCTCACCATCGCCGAGGTCACTCGGGCGATGGAGCGGCTGGGGTCCGAGGACGCCTTCAGTCTGGACGGCGGTGGATCCACCACGATGGTCGCCCGGCAGCCGGGGACGGACTCCGTCAGTGTCCTCAACCATCCGAGCGGCGGTGCCGAGCGTCCCGTCCCCAACGGCATCGGGGTGTTCGAGGGCCCGTGAGACGCGGGCCGGAAACGGGGTCGGGTCACGGGGTCAGGCTGCCCATGATGTCGGCCGTCGCGGTGAGACCGCTGTGGATGGTCGGGGCCATGCTCGTGCTGGCCAGCAGGAACCCGAGCAGGGCGCAGACCAGGGCGTGCGAGATCTTCAGCCCTCCGTTGCGCAGGAAGATCACCGCCAGCACCAGGAGAAACAGCACCGCAGAGATGGAAATGGCCATCGTCAACCTCCTCCGCCACGTCCGCTTCGCGGCGTTCGGCCGCAAGTGTGGCGTAGCGGAGGGACCGGCCGGGCGGCTGACGTGTCCCCCGAACGGGTGGTCTTCTACCGTCGGTCGTGGGCGTCCAGGAACTCCTCGAGACCGCCCAGGTCATCGGTGTTGAAGTAGTCGACGCCGGCGGCGAGCAGTTCGTGCCAGAGCGCCTCGCGTGTCGGGCCCGGGAGGTCCGGGGTGGCCCAGAACCGGACCTTCTGCCGACGCGTGTGGGCGGCGGTCATGATGCCCCGCAGCTTCTCGCGTTCGGCGTCCGGGAACGGGCCTTCGCCCAGCCAGCCGAAGGTGAGGGTCCAGTTGTCGCTGATCAGCGGGATGAAGGAGGCGGGGGCGGTGCCGCCGAGGTCGGCGAGCCGGCCGTCGTAGAAGGCGAGCCGCTCGGGCTGCGCCTCCATCGGGACGCGCGCGGCGCGGTCGCCGGAGATCACGGCCGTGACCGGGCCGGGGCGCACCTTGCCGTGCGCGTACGACGTGAACAGGTGCCGGTGGCGGCGCAGATGACGGTCGAGTTCGAGGTACGTCGAGGAGCCCTCGGTCTTGATGTCGATCAGCAGGTGCAGCGGCCGATGGTGGCCTCGGTACACCGAGCCGTGGTTGGCCCTGACGCGGGCGGCCAGCGGTTCGAGGTAGAGGGATTCGAGAGTGCGGGTGGGGTCGAGGTCCACCGGGTCGTGGGCGACGAGGAGTTGATCGCCGACGAGGTAGATGTCAGCCTCGACGCTGCCGAAGCGGTGGTCGAGCGCGTCGAGGAGGGGGCGGGGGTGCTCGTAGTCGTTGTGCGCGTGGGCTCGCCATAAGGGCTGGGTCCGGGGCTTCGTCCCGCCCGCGAGAGCCCGTGGCGCGGGCAGCGCGAACGAGCCCGCGAGGGCGGCGCCGAGGGTGGTGAGGGCTCTGCGTCGGGTGGTGTGGGCCATGCTCTGCCTCCCTTGAGGATGCCGTACAGGACCTCAGGGAGTATGCGGCCCGCCGAGGCCGGAGAACCGTGCTCCGGGGGGAGTTGGCCGGACCGACGTGACGCGTTCACTTCACCGGAGCGGGGCGTGATCCGGTGTTCCCTCCCGCTGCCCGGTGCCCGGCGGGCACACGGAAGAGCCCGCCCCAGGCGGGGCGGGCTCTTCCGGAGACGGTGTCAGGGCGTTTGTGGGACGACCCTGTCGGAGCGCTCGCGGGTGGACGAGGTCACGGCGCCCGCAGGTCGACCAGTTCGGCCAGGGCCTCGCGGTGCGCGCCCGCCGTGCCGTAGGCGATGGAGTCGGCCTTGGCGCGCTTGAGGTAGAGGTGCGCCGGGTGCTCCCACGTCATGCCGATGCCGCCGTGGAGCTGGAGCGCCTCCTCCGCCGCGTGCACGGCGACCGGTGCCGCGTACGCCTGGGCGACGGCGACGGCCACGTCGGTGTCCGTACTCGCGGTGGCCAGCGCGTCGGCCGCGTTCCGGGCGGCGGCCCGGGTGTTGACGACCTCCAGCCACACCTGAGCCAGCCGGTGCTTGAGCGCCTGGAACCCGCCGACCTGGCGGTTGAACTGCTTGCGCTCCTTGAGGTAGCGCACGGTCTCCGTCAACGAGTGCTCCGCGATCCCCAGTTGCTCGGAGGCGAGCAGTCCGGCGCCGGCCCGCAGGGCACGGCGTACGGCACCCGCCACGTCCGCGGTGAGCTGCCGCGCGGGCGCGGAGTCGAAGGTGATCCGGGCGAGCGGCCGGGTCTGGTCGAGACTGACCTGCGGGACGATCGTGACGGCGTCCGCGTCGACGGCGTACAGCCCGCCGTCCTCGGCCGGAACGAGCAGGACGTCGGCGGCGGCCGCGTCGGCGATGCCCGTCAGCTCCCCGTGCAGGGAACCGTTCTCCAGCCGTACGACCTGGTGGACGGCGCCCGGTCCGATGTTCAGCGCGACGGCGAGGGCGCCCACGGTCCGGCCGGAGGCGAGCGCGGCAAGCAGTTCGGCCGCGGCCGGCCCCTCGCAGGCCAGGAGGGCCTCGGTCGCGACGACGGCGCTCGTCAGATAGGGCACGGGAGCGACGGCGCGGCCCAGTTCCTCCAGGACCACGGCGGCCTCACGGTGCGTGGCGCCCTGGCCGCCCCGGTCCTCGGGCACGAGGAGGCCCGCGAGGCCCATGCCCTCCGTGAGGGCCTTCCACAGGTCGGCGTCGTGCGGGGTGCCCGACTCGCTGCGGGTGATGACGTCCGCCGCGGCACAGCGGTCGGTGAGGAGGTCGCGGACGGCCGCGCGGAGCGCCTCTTCCTCCTCGGTGTAGAGCAGATCGGGCTCGGTGCTCACCTGGCTCATCGGGCGAGGTCCTTCCATGCGACGTCCTTGTCGGTGCGCGGCTCGGACGGCAGGCCGAGGACGCGTTCGGCGACGATGTTCAGCAGGACCTCGCTGGTCCCGCCCTCGATGCTGTTGCCCTTGGAGCGCAGGTAGCGGTATCCGGCGTCCCGGCCGGTGAAGTCGACGAGTTCGGGCCGGCGCATCGTCCAGTCCTCGTACAACAGGCCTTCCTCGCCGAGGAGTTCGACTTCGAGGCCGCTGATCTCCTGGTTGAGCCGGGCGAAGCCGAGCTTCATGCCGGAGCCCTCGTGGCCGGGCTGGCCCTGGGCGAGCTGCTGGCGCAGCCGTTCGCCGGAGAGCCGGGCGACCTCGGACTCGACCCACAGCTTCAGCAGCCGCTGGTGCGTGTCGTGGGTGCGCAGTTCGGGCCGCTCGCGCCAGGTCTTCGAGACCGGGCCGATCATGCCGCCCTCGCGCGGGATGCGCATGCCGCCGATGGAGACGCGCTCGTTCATGAGGGTGGTCTGCGCGACCCGCCAGCCGTCGCCGACCTCGCCGAGGCGGTGCGCGTCGGGGATGCGGACGTCGGTGAGGAAGACCTCGTTGAACTCGGCCTCGCCGGTGATCTGGCGCAGGGGCCGCACCTCGACGCCCGGATCGGTCATGTCGCAGATGAAGTAGGTGATGCCCCGGTGCTTGGGCACGTCCGGGTCGGTGCGGGCGATGAGGATGGCCCAGCGGGCGACGTGGGCGCTGGAGGTCCACACCTTCTGCCCGTTGACGACCCACTCACCGTCCTCGCCGTCCGTGCGGACCGCGCGGGTGCCGAGCGCGGCGAGGTCCGAACCGGCGCCGGGCTCGCTGAAGAGCTGGCACCACACCTCCTCGCCGACCCACAGGGGCCGCAGGAAGCGCCGCTTCTGCTCCTCGGTGCCGAAGCCGAGGATGGTCGGGGCGGCCATGCCGAGGCCGATGCCGATCCGGCGCGGGTCGTTGTCGGGTGCGTTCGCGGCCGCGAGTTCGGCGTCCACGACGGCCTGGAGGCGGCGCGGGGCGCCGAGGCCGCCGAGGCCCTCGGGGTAGTGCACCCAGGCGAGGCCGGCGTCGAAGCGGGCTCCGAGGAAGTCCAGCCGGTCCGTTTCCCCGGGCGGGTACGCGGCCAGCAACTCCTGGGTGCGGCGGCGCAGTTCTGCTGCGTCGGTCATGCGGCGGCTCCGTTCTCCAGTGTGGGCACCACGGCGATCCGCCCGGTGGTGACTCCGTCGGCGACCCGCTGCACGGCGGCGGCGGCCCCGCTCAGCGGCACCCGCTCGCTCACCAGCGGCTTGATCGCGCCCCGTGCGGCCAGCTCGGTGAGCTGCTCGTGGCAGTGCTGGACGAGCTTCGGGTTCTTGGTGTTGTACAGGCCCCAGTGCAGGCCGAGGACGCCGTAGTTCTTGACGAGGGCGTGGTTCAGCGCGGGGCTCGGGATCGAGCCGCTCGCGAATCCGACGACCACGATCCGGCCCTCGAAGGCGACGACCTTCGTGGACTGGGTGAAGGCGTCGCCGCCGACGGGGTCGTAGATCACGTCGGCGCCGCGTCCGCCGGTCGCCTCCTTGACGGCGCCTATGACGTCCTCGGCGCGCCGGTCGACCACGACGTCGCAGCCCAGCTCGCGTGCGACGGCGGCCTTGTCGGCGCCTCCGACGACACCGATGACCCGGGCGCCCGCCGCCTTTCCGAGCTGCACGGCGGCGCTGCCGACGCCTCCGGCGGCCGCGTGGACGAGCAGCGTCTCGCCTGCCTCCAGGCGGGCGCGGCGGTGCAGGCCGAACCAGCCGGTCTGGTAGCCGATGTGCAGGGCCGCGGCCTCGGCGTCGTCGAGGGCGTCGGGCGCCGGCAGCAGGGCGGCGGCGTCCGCGACCGCGTACTCGGCGAAGCCGCCGTGCGGCAGCGCGGGGTTGGCGATCACCCGGCGGCCGTCCTCGGTCTCGCCGCAGATCTCCACACCCGGCGTGAACGGCAGCGGCGGCCTGACCTGGTAGTGGCCGCGGCACATCAGTGCGTCCGGGAAGTTGATGTTCGCGGCGCGCACCCTGAGCAGGACCTGGCCGTCACCGGGCGTCGGCCGATCCACCTCCAGGAGGCGCATCGCCTCTGCGGGCTCGCCGTTCTGGTGCACTTGCCATGCCTGCATGCGGGGCCTCCAGGGGGCTGCGTCGGCTGACCGGGGTCCTTCGCATACTAAGCGGTCGCTTGCCGCCCTGGGAACAGCGGACGGCCCACGTCTTCACCGAGCCCGGCGCCGGCGGCGCTGCCTCGGCGCCGTCGACCCCTGCTGCGCCGCCCCGCCGCCCGGGACACTCGCGTCCCCGCCCCCTCGACCCCCGGGGACTCCCCCTCCCCTTGCCGCCCCGCCGCCCGCCGTCACTGCCCGTCGGACCGGGCCTTGGGCCGCGCCCGTACGTGCATCCGCTCCCCCTGCGGACCGAACAGGCTCAGGAACTCCGCGGGCCCCTCCCCCGTCGAACCGAACCAGTGCGGCACGCGGGTGTCGAACTCCGCCGCCTCGCCGGCCTCCATCACGACGTCGTGCTCACCGAGGACCACCCGCAGCCGCCCGGAGAGCACGTACAGCCATTCGTAGCCCTCGTGGGTGCGCGGATCGGGCTCCGCCGTCCGCTTCGGTTCGAGCACCTTGTAGGCCTGGAGTCCGCCCGGCTGGCGGGTCAGCGGCCAGTACGTGCGGCCATGGCGCACGAGCGGCTCGGCGCGCACCCGGGGGTCGCCGACCGGCGGGGCGCCGACCAGTTCGTCCAGGGGAACCTGATGGGCCCGCGCGATGGGCAGCAGCAGCTCCAGGCTGGGCTTGCGCAGGCCGGACTCCAGGCGCGAGAGCGTGCTCACCGAGATGCCGGTGGCCTCGGACAGCCCTGCGAGGGTCGCCCCGCGCTCCTTCCTGATCCGGCGCAGCCGCGGACCCACCTCGGCGAGAACCTCGTCCGTCGCCGCGTCGCCGGTCACTCCGCGCCCGCCACCGTCACTCCCGCCCGCACGGGCCGCGTCACTCATCCCTCTATTGCAGAATCGGCAAAGCCGTTTGTCAATCCGGCGGCTTCGGGGCGACCGTCTCCGTGGAGGTGGTCACCATGACCGAGGCAGTGACCGAAGCAATGGCCGAGACGATGACCGGGACAACGACCGGCACATCGTCCGGGTCGTACGAGGTGGTCGTCGTGGGCGGCGGCACGGCGGGGCTCTCCGCGGCCCTGGTCCTCGGCCGGGCGCGGCGCCGCACGCTCGTCGTCGACGAGGGCGAGCCGCGCAACGCGCCCGCCGCGCACCTGCAGGGCTATCTGACCCGCGACGGCATGCCGCCCGCCGAGTTCCTCGCCGAGGGGCGACGGGAGGTCGAGGGGTACGGCGTGGAGATCGTCAGGGGCCGGGTGACGGACCTCGTCCGGGACGGCGCCGGGGAGTTCGACGTCACGGTCGGGTCCGGGGACACGATCCACGCGCGCCGGCTGATCGTCACGACGGGCCTGGCGGACGAGATGCCGTCGGTGCCCGGCGTCGCCGAGCGCTTCGGGCGCGACGTGCTGCACTGCCCGTACTGCCACGGCTGGGAGGTCCGCGACCAGGCCTTCGGCGTGCTGGCCACGACGCCGATGAGCGTGCACCAGGCGCTGATGGTCGGCCAGTGGTCGAAGGACGTCACCCTCTTCCTGCACACGGTGGCCGAGGACGAGCTCTCCGACGAGGACCTGCGCCGGCTCGCCGCGGCGGGGGTCGCCGTGGTGCCCGGTGAGGTCGCGGAGCTGGTGGTCGCCGGGGACCGGCTGACCGGCGTGCGGCTCGCGGACGGGACCACGCACGACCGCTCGGTACTGTTCGTGGCGCCGCGCCCGGTGCCGCGCACCGGCCTGCTGGAGCGGCTGGGCGCGGACCTGCGGGAGACGCCGTTCGGCAGCTACCCGGTCGTCGACCCGAGCGGGCTGACGAGCGTTCCCGGCGTCTGGGCCGCAGGCAACGCCGCCGGTTTCGCGGAGCAGGTGGTGAACGCGGCGAGCGGCGGATACCGCGCGGCGGCCACGCTCAACGGAGAACTCCTCTTCGCCGACCTCGACGCGGCGATCACGCGCGGACAGGACTGAGACCGCGGCCCGGGGCACACGCGGGCAGATCTGAGACCCACCGCCCGAGGCACACGCGGACGGGGCGGAGACCCGCCGCCCGGAGGCGCCTGCGGGGACAGGGCCGAAACACGCCGCCCGGTGGCACGCTCCGCGTCCCGTACGGGTGTGAAGCGGGCGCTCGCGTTGCACGATGGCTGCATGCTGCTGAGCCGGCTCGCCCATGTGTCCCAGGAGGTCGCCGCCACCTCGGCGCGGTCCCGGAAGACCGCTCTGCTCGCGGAGCTGTTCCGGGACGCCGAGGCGGACGACGCGCCGATCGTGATCCCCTATCTGGCGGGCCGGCTGCCGCAGGGCCGCATCGGCGTCGGCTGGAAGGTGCTGAGCACACCGGTCTCCCCCGCCGCCGAACCCACCCTCACCGTGCGCGAGGTGGACGCCCGGCTCACCGCGCTCGGCGAGGTCTCCGGCACCGGTTCGCAGGCCGAACGAACCCGTCTGGTGGGCGAGTTGATGGCGGCGGCCACGGAGGAGGAACAGCGTTTCCTGTTCGGGCTGCTCACCGGCGAGGTCCGCCAGGGCGCGCTGGACGCGCTCGCGGTCGAAGGCCTCGCGGAGGCGACCGGCGCGCCCGCCGAGGACGTACGGCGGGCGGTGATGCTGGCGGGTTCGCTGCGGGCCGTGGCGCGGGCCCTCCTGGCGGACGGTCCGGGGGCCCTGGACGGGTTCCGGCTCACGGTCGGCCGCCCGGTGCTGCCCATGCTGGCGCACTCCGCCTCCTCCGTCCCGGAGGCGGTCGGCAAGCTCGGCGCCTGCGTGGTGGAGGAGAAGCTGGACGGCATCCGGGTGCAGCTCCACCGGGACGGCGAGGACGTCCGCGTCTACACCCGTACCCTCGACGACATCACCGGCCGGCTTCCCGAACTGACCGCCGCCGCCATGGAGTTGCGGGGCGAGCGGTTCATCCTGGACGGCGAGGTGATCGCCCTGGACGACCGGGGACGGCCGCGGTCCTTCCAGGAGACGGCCGCCCGGGTGGGGTCCCGTGTGGATGTGGCGGCGGCCGCGGAGACCATGCCCGTCTCCCCCGTCTTCTTCGACGCGCTGTCCGTCGACGGGCGGGACCTGCTGGATCTGCCGTTCACCGAGCGGCACGCGGAACTGGCCCGGCTGGTTCCCGAGCCGATGCGGGTGCGGCGGACGCTCGTGCCGGGGCCGGACGACACCGAGCGGGCCGAGAGGTTTCTCGCCGAGACGCTGGCCCGGGGGCACGAGGGCGTCGTGGTGAAGGCCCTCGACGCCCCGTACAGCGCGGGCCGGCGCGGTGCCGCCTGGCTCAAGGTCAAACCCGTGCACACCCTCGACCTGGTGGTCCTCGCGGCCGAATGGGGCCACGGGCGGCGCACCGGCAAGCTCTCGAACCTGCACCTGGGGGCCCGCACCGCCGACGGCTCCTTCGTCATGCTCGGCAAGACGTTCAAGGGCATGACCGACGCGATGCTCACCTGGCAGACCGAACGGTTCCGGGAGCTGGCCGTCTCGGACGACGGCCACGTGGTGACCGTACGGCCCGAACTCGTCGTCGAGATCGCGTACGACGGACTGCAGCGGTCCACCCGCTACCCGGCCGGTGTCACCCTCCGCTTCGCCCGGGTCGTCCGCTATCGCGAGGACAAACGGGCGGCCGAGGCCGACACCGTGGACACCCTGCTCGCCGCCCACCCGGAGGTGACGCGATGAGCGGAGGGCAGCACGGGAAGCGGAGCGCCGGACTGCTGTTGTTCCGGCGCACCGACCACGGCGTGGAGGTGTTGGTCGGCCATATGGGCGGCCCGTTCTTCGCGCGGCGGGACGCCGGGGCCTGGACCCTTCCCAAGGGCGAGTACGGGCCCGACGAGACGGCCTGGGACGCCGCCCGCCGCGAGTTCCGGGAGGAGCTCGGGCTGCCGCCGCCCGACGGCGAGGCGGTCGCCCTCGGCGAGGTGACCCAGACGAACGGCAAGGTGGTCACAGCCTGGGCGATCGAGGCGGATCTCGATCCGGCGGCCATGGTCCCCGGCACGTTCACGATGGAGTGGCCCCCGAGGTCGGGGCGGCGCCAGGAGTTCCCCGAGCTCGACCGGGTGGAGTGGATGAGCCCGGAGCGGGCCCGGACTTTGCTCGTGACGGCGCAGACCGTGTTTCTCGACCGGCTGGCTGAGCACTCGCACTGAGAGCCGGCGTTCGGCCAGGAGCGTCGGCTCACCTCGGGGGCCCGCCCGCGTTGCGCCGTGCCGCACCGCGCGGGAGGGTCGGGGAACAGCCAGTCTTCAGGAGGTCGGCCATGCCCATCGCGACGGTGAACCCGGCGAACGGCGAGACGCTCAAGACGTACGACGCCCTCGGCGCCGAGGAGATCGAGCGCAGGCTCGCTGCCGCCGAGGCCACGTTCCGTACGTATCGCACCACCCCGTTCGCCGAGCGGGCGCGGCTCATGCACCGCGCGGCCGCTCTCCTGGACGACGACCTGCAGGACATCGGCCGGGTGATGACCACCGAGATGGGCAAGCCGGTCAAGCAGGCCCGGGCGGAGGCCGCCAAGTGCGCCAAGGCGATGCGCTGGTACGCCGACCACGCCGAGGATCTGCTCGCCGACGAGCTGGCGGCCCCCGCCGACGCCGCGGACTCCGGGGCCTCCCGGGTCCTCGCGCGCTACCGTCCGCTCGGCCCCGTGCTCGCCGTGATGCCGTGGAACTTCCCGCTCTGGCAGGTGGTCCGCTTCGCCGCGCCCGCGCTGATGGCGGGCAACGTGGGACTGCTCAAGCACGCCTCGAACGTGCCGCAGACCGCCCTGTACCTGGAGGACCTGTTCCGCCGCGCGGGATTCCCCGAGGGCTGCTTCCAGACGCTGCTGATCGGCTCGGGGGCGGTCGAGGGCGTCCTGCGCGACCCGCGCGTCAAGGCGGCCACCCTCACCGGCAGCGAACCGGCCGGCCGGGCGGTCGCCTCGGTCGCCGGAGACGAGGTGAAGAAGACGGTGCTGGAGCTCGGCGGCAGCGACCCGTACGTCGTGATGCCGTCCGCCGATGTCGAGCGCGCCGCGACGATCGCCGTCACCGCGCGTGCGCAGAACAACGGACAGTCGTGCATCGCCGCCAAGCGCTTCATCGTGCACGCCGACGTGTTCGACGCCTTCGCCGAGCGGTTCACGGCGGGTATGCGGGCCCTCACGATCGGCGACCCGCTGGAGGAGGACACCGACATCGGTCCGCTGTCCACCGAGCAGGGCCGGGCCGACCTGGAGGAGCTCGTCGACGACGCGGTCGAGAACGGCGCGACGGTGCTGTGCGGCGGCGAACGCCCCGACGGTTTCGGCGGCGGCTGGTACTACCGGCCGACCGTGCTCACCGACATCACGCCCGACATGCGCATCCACCAGGAGGAGACGTTCGGACCGGTCGCCACGCTGTACCGGGCCGCCGACCTGGACGAGGCGCTGGTCCTCGCCAACGACACCCCGTTCGGGCTGAGCTCGAACCTGTGGACCCGTGACGAGGCCGAGGTGGAACGGTTCGTACGTGATTCCGAGGCGGGCGGGGTGTTCGTCAACGGGATGACGGCCTCGCACCCGGCGTTCCCGTTCGGCGGGGAGAAGCGGTCCGGCTACGGGCGTGAACTGTCGGGGCACGGAATCCGCGAGTTCTGCAACATCACCACCGTATGGCACGGAGCGTGAGCGTTCCGCAGCTACGATCCCTCGTGTGAACCGCGAAGTGACCCTCCCTCTGATCGTCGACGACCGCGGCACGTTGCAGGTGGCGGCCGCCGACGTCAGCAAGCTGTTGCGCACGGTGGGCGGCCGGTGGCTGCATCTGGTGGAGGCCGGCCAGGACGGTCTCGACGAGGACACGGTGGCCGCGCTCACGATCGAACTGGCCAAGCTGGCCGACCGGATCGACGTGGCCTGCATCGCGCACAGCAGCGGCCCGAACGGACGCTGAACACCGGCGGCGACGCCGAAGCGGCCACGGACGGCGTCCCGGCACGGGACGCCGTTCCGGCCGTCTCAGGCGACTCGCTGGTCCTGTTCCCACAGGGCGTGCCAGAACTTCGCCTCGTAGGCCTGGAGCAGCCGCCCGTGGCGCAGGACGTCGTCCAGGGAGATCCGTTCGGCGTCGAGACCGGCCTGCACGGCGTCCAGGGCCTTGCTCTCCAGCTCGGGCGCCGGCTCGGCGAAGAAGTCGAAGAAGCCGCAGACCTCGTCGTCGAAGCCGTAGTGACGGCGCAGGGCCTCGGTGATGGTCTCGCAGTAGCCGCCCCACGCGGCGAAGCCGGCGCCGAGCGCGAGGACCACGTCGGTCGGCTCCCCGTTCAGGGCGAGCCAGGCGACGTACGCGGGATAGGCCTGGCAGTCGGCGAGCGGTTCGTACTCCGCCGCCCGCGCCTCGTCGGCTCCCACCGCGGTGGCGAACGCGCCGAGCCGGTCCGCGGCCACCGCCTCGCCCTCGGCGAGCATCCCGAAGAAGGCGGCGCTCGCCGGGTCGGCCGGCGACGTCCGTGTACCGGCCGCCGAGCGTTCGGCCAGATGAACGAACGCGCGGTGATCGGCCGCGACCACGTGGCGCTCTTCCATGGCCAGTGCGGCGAGCGTGTCGAGCTGGGCGGCACCCCGGGCGATCAGCGGGAGCAGCCGGTTCGCATGGGGGTCGGGGGCGAGTTTCCCGGTGACGCCCTCCAGCAGTTCCCTGGCCGTCCGCGTCATCGCGCGCTCCTTCGGTCCGGCTGACTCCGAGCCCCCGCGACCAGAGTGCACGGTCATCCCCGGTTCATGCCGCTGCGACGCGACGTGCCAGGTCCGGTGGGGTGACGGCCGCTGCGCGAGGCAGCGGCGGCCGCGCTCGGCCTCGAGAACACCCGCGGACGCCCGGGACGCCGGTGATCACCGGCGTCCCGTCATCGGAACGGCCCCGGGCCGTGCGGCGGTGTCAGCGGATCGGCATCCCGGACAGGGTGCGGGCGATCACGAGGCGCTGGATCTCGCTGGTGCCTTCGAAGATCGTGTAGATGGCCGCGTCGCGGTGCATCCGCTCCACCGGGTACTCACGCGTGTAGCCGTTGCCGCCCAGGATCTGGATCGCCTGGCCCGTGACCTTCTTGGCCGTCTCGCTGGCGAACAGCTTCGACATCGAGCCCTCGGCCGCGGTGAACTGCTTGCCGTTGACCGCCATCCAGGACGCCCGCCAGACGAGCAGCCGGGCCGCGTCGATGGAGGTGCGCATGTCGGCGAGCTGAAAGGCGACGCCCTGGTTGTCGATGATCGGGCGGCCGAACTGCTCACGCGTCTTCGCGTAGTCGAGGGCGACCTCGTACGCGGCCCGCGCGGTGCCCACCGCCATGGCGCCGACGGCCGGACGGGAGGCCTCGAAGGTGGCCATGGCGGCGTTCTTCACCCGCTCGCCGCCACCCGCCTTGGCGCGCTCGCGGGCACGGGCGAGGCGCTCGTCGAGCTTCTCCTTGCCGCCGAGCAGGCAGGATCCGGGGATCCGGACGTTCTCCAGGACGACCTCGGCGGTGTGCGAGGCGCGGATGCCGTGCTTCTTGAACTTCTGGCCCTGGGACAGGCCGGGCGTGTTCGGCGGCACGATGAAGGAGGCGTGGCCCTTGGAGCCGAGTTCCGCGTCGACGACCGCGACGACGACGTGGACGTTGGCGATGCCGCCGTTGGTCGCCCAGGTCTTCGTGCCGTTCAGGACCCACTCGTCCTTGGCCTCGTCGTAGACGGCGCGCGTGCGCATCGAGGCGACGTCGGAGCCGGCGTCGGGCTCGGAGGAGCAGAAGGCGGCGACCTTGACATCGTTGGCGTCGCCGTACATCTGGGGGATCCAGGTGCCGATCTGCTCCTCGGTGCCGTTGGCGAGGACGCCCACGGCGGCGAGGCCGGTGCCGACGATGGACAGCGCGATGCCCGCGTCGCCCCAGAACAGCTCCTCCATCGCCATGGGTATGCCGAGCCCGGTGGCGTCGAAGTACTGCTGGGCGTAGAAGTCCAGGGAGTAGATGCCGACCTTCGCCGCTTCCTGGATGACCGGCCAGGGAGTCTCTTCGCGCTCGTCCCATTCGGCGGCCGCGGGGCGGATCACATCGGCGGCGAAGCCGTGCAGCCAGTCCCGGACCTCCTTCTGTTCGTCGTTGAGCTCCATGGTGAACTCGGCCATGTCCCCTCCAGCGCTGCACTAAACTGTTACTTGCGGTAACTGGAGTGTGTTACTGGCTAGTAGGAAAAGTCAACTCCCGAGCCCGGCTCGGCATCCCGTTCGATACCCATACGACGATCAGTGTTAGTTTGCGCAGGCGTCACCGAATAACCACGGGTGGGGAGAGCACATGGACACCACACAGCGGACCGATCAGCAGAGGTCCGCCGACCGCCGCCGGCGCGAGCTGCTGGAAGCCGCCGACAGAGTGGTGCTCCGCGACGGCCCCGGGGCCTCCATGAACGCCATCGCGGCCGAGGCGGGCATCACGAAGCCCATCCTGTACCGCCACTTCGGCGACAAGGGCGGCCTCTACGCCGCTCTCGCCAAGCGGCACACGGACGCACTCCTCGAAGCGCTGCGGGCGGCACTGGACGCCCCGGCCGAACGGCGTGAGCGTGTGGAGTCGACGCTCGACACCTACTTGGCCGCCATCGAGGCCCGCCCGCAGGTCTACCGCTTCCTGATGCATCCGGCGGAGGGCGGCCAGCCGGGCGACCCCGGCTTCGACGTGGGCAAGTACTCCGCTCCCGTACTGCGCCGCATGGGCGAGGAACTGGCCGAGGTCATCGAGGAGCGGGTGGACCTCGGACCGGGCAGCCAGCAACTGGCACGGGTGTGGGGCCACGGCATCGTCGGCATGATGCACGCGGCCGGGGACTGGTGGCTCGGCGAACGGCCGTGCACGCGCGCCGAGTTGGTGCGCAGCCTGGCCGACCTGCTGTGGGGCCGTCTCGCGGCGGCCGGCGACCGGGTCGGCGGCCCGGGTTTCTGACCGGGGCTCACCCGGACATCCCGTCAGGACAGGGGGCACCGACCGCCGGAGGCGGCCGGCGGCCCCGACCGGCCCTCAGCCGCTCCAGGAGGCCCGTTTCACCTTGCGCAGCAGGCGCCGCCGGCGCCACCCGGTGACCCGGTCCGCGTACACCCCGCCTTCGAGGTGGTCGCACTCGTGCTGGAGACAGCGGGCGAACCAGCCGGTGCCGTGCACGGTGACCGGCTCACCGGTGACCGTACGGCCTTCGACCACGGCATGGTCGTACCGCTCGGTTCCGGCCTCCAGACCCGGCAGCGAGAGGCAGCCCTCCGGTCCGCGCAGGACCACTCCGTCCGCCTCGACGAGACGAGGGTTCACCACATGACCGACATGACGGACATCGTCGTCGTCCGGGCAGTCGTACACGAAGACCCGCAGACCGACGCCGATCTGGTTCGCGGCGAGCCCGACGCCCTCGGCGGCGTACATCGTCGCGAACATGTCCTCGACGAGCTCCGCGAGTTGGGGGCCGAAATCCGTGACGTCCTCGCAGGCTGTACGCAGGACGGGGTCACCTAGCAGGATGAGGGGCCGGACGCGCCCGCGCGTGCCGGGGATGGAACCGTGTCGCATGGCGGCAAGGGTACGGTCCTGGTAGGCGCGCGCATGTCGCGCCGGCACCGAGGTGGTGCCGCGATTCGGGCCCGTGAGTGGATCTCGATAGGCTGACCCCCACATGTGCCGGGGGCAGGGGCGCGGCGCGTACGCAAGGAGGATCGAGAAACGATGTCAGGCAACTCGGACCCGCTGTCGCCGCGGGCCAAGCTGGCCGTGACGGCGGGCAAGGCGGCGGCAGCCGTCTCGCGTGCCGCCGGACGCGGCAGCGGATCGGTGATCGGCGGCCGGGTGGCGCTCAAGCTCGACCCCGACCTGCTGGCGAGGCTCGCCACGCACCTGGACGTGATCCTGGTGTCGGCGACCAACGGCAAGACCACGACGACCCGGCTGATCGCGGAGGCACTGCGCGCCGCGGGTCCGGTCGTGTCCAACGCGCTCGGCGCCAACATGCCCGCGGGCATCACCTCGGCGCTGGCCGGCGGCTCGGACGCCAAGTTCGCGGTCATCGAGGTCGACGAGAAGTACCTCGCCGGTGTCGCCCGTGACACCGACCCGAAGTGCATCGCACTGCTGAACCTCTCGCGCGACCAGCTCGACCGTGCCGCCGAGACCCGGATGATGGCCGAGCACTGGCGCGAGGGGCTGGCCGGTTCCAAGGCCGTCGTCATCGCCAACGCGGACGACCCGCTGGTCGTCTGGGCCGCGTCCTCCTCGCCGAACGTCATGTGGGTGGCGGCGGGCCAGATGTGGAAGGAAGACGCCTGGTCCTGCCCGTCGTGCGGCGGTGTGATGCAGCGCCCCGGCGACGACTGGTTCTGCGGCGAGTGCGGCTTCCGCCGTCCGACGCCGAGCTGGGTGCTGTCCGGGGACCACGTCCTCGACCCGCACGGTTCGGCGTGGCCGATCCACCTCCAGCTGCCGGGCCGCGCCAACAAGGCCAACGCCGCCTCGTCGGCCGCCGTGGCCGCCGTCTTCGGAGTTCCGCCGCAGGTCGCCCTGGAGCGCATGTACCAGGTGCAGGCGGTGGCCGGACGCTACGACGTGGTCCAGTTCATGGAGCGTGATCTGCGCCTGCTGCTCGCCAAGAACCCCGCGGGCTGGCTGGAGACCTTCTCCCTGATCGACCCGCCGCCGACCCCGGTCATCCTGTCGGTGAACGCGCGCGGCGCCGACGGCACCGACACCTCCTGGCTGTGGGACGTCGACTACACCCGCCTGACCGGACACCCGATCTTCGTCCTCGGCGACCGCAAGCTCGACCTCGCTGTCCGCCTCGAAGTCGCCAACCAGCAGTTCCAGGTCTGCGACACCCTCGACCAGGCCGTGCAGATGGCGCCGCCCGGACGCATCGAGGTCATCGCGAACTACACCGCATTCCAGGACTTGAGGCGTCGTGTCGGCAACTGAGCCACGGAGGACGAAGAGAATGACTGACAACAGCCTGCGCCTGGTGTGGATCTACCCGGACCTGCTGAGCACCTACGGCGACCAGGGCAACGCCCTCGTCGTGGAGCGCCGGGCACGTCAGCGCGGCCTCGACGTGGCCCGTGTCGACGTGCGCAGCGACCAGCCGGTCCCGACCTCCGGTGACATCTACCTCATCGGCGGCGGCGAGGACCGGCCGCAGCGGCTCGCCGCGGAGCGGCTGCGCCGCGACGGCGGTCTGGAGCGCGCGGTCGGCAACGGCGCGATCGTGTTCTCCGTCTGCGCCGGCTACCAGATCCTCGGGCACGAGTTCATCAACGACCTCGGCCAGCGCGAGCCGGGCCTCGGCCTGCTCGACGTGGTCTCGGTGCGCGGTGAGGGCGAGCGGTGCGTCGGCGACGTCCTCGGGGACATCGACCCGCGGCTCGGTCTGCCGCAGCTGACCGGTTTCGAGAACCACCAGGGCGTCACCCACCTCGGACCCACCGCCCGCCCGTTCGCGAACGTGCGGCTCGGCAAGGGCAACGGCACGGGTGACGGCACCGAGGGCGCGTACAACGACACCGTGTTCGGCACGTACATGCACGGGCCCGTCCTCGCCCGCAACCCGCAGATCGCGGACCTGCTGCTGAAGCTGGCCCTCGACGTCAACGCGCTGCCGCCGACCGACGACCGCTGGTACGAGGCGCTGCGCTCCGAGCGCATCGCGTCCGCCCAGCAGCCCGCGTAGGGCCGGCCCGCCGCTGCGGGTCAGAGGAACCGTTTCTCAAGGAGGAACGGTTCCTCTTCGCGTTTCCCGGAAAGAACCGTTTCCGACGTCCCGGGAAACGCGAGGTGAAACCGTTTCCGCTGGGCGCGAAGGACCCGTGGGGCCCCCGCCCGGAGCCCGTCTGAAACGGCATCCGCACAGGTGAGCGGGTGCGTCCAGCAGGCGGACGCACGGTACGGCGAGGACCCCTCCCGCCGGTAGGCTGGCGCCGATCCTCGCCGGACAACGTGGTCCGGTCCCCGGACCACGTTGAGAAGGTATTTCGGGCTATGCGCATTGGTGTCCTCACGTCCGGCGGCGACTGCCCCGGCCTGAACGCCGTCATCCGGTCGGTCGTACACCGTTCCGTCGTCGACCACGGCGACGAGGTCATCGGCTTCCGGGACGGCTGGAAGGGTCTTCTGGAGTGCGACTACCTCAAGCTCGACCTCGACGCGGTGAGCGGCATCCTCGCTCGCGGCGGCACCATGCTCGGCTCCTCCCGGGTCCAGCCCGCGCATCTGCGTGACGGCGTGGAGCGGGCCAAGGGCCACGTCGCGGACCTCGGGCTCGACGCGATCATCCCGATCGGCGGCGAGGGCACGCTGAAGGCGGCCCGTCTGCTGTCGGACGGCGGCCTGCCGATCGTCGGGGTGCCGAAGACCATCGACAACGACATCGCGGTCACGGACGTCACCTTCGGTTTCGACACGGCCGTCGGTGTCGCGACCGAGGCCCTCGACCGCCTCAAGACCACCGCCGAGTCCCACCAGCGCGTCCTGATCGTGGAGGTCATGGGCCGCCACACCGGCTGGATCGCGCTGCACTCCGGCATGGCCGCGGGCGCCCACGCCATCGTCGTACCGGAGCGCCCCTTCGACATCGAGGAGCTGGCCGCGCGGGTCGGCGAGCGCTTCGAGGCGGGCAAGCGGTTCGCCATCGTGGTCGCCGCCGAGGGCGCGAAGCCCCGCGAGGGCTCGATGCGCTACGACGAGGGCGGCAAGGACATCTACGGGCACGAGCGCTTCGCGGGCATCGCCCGGCAGCTCTCCATCGAGCTGGAGGAGCGGCTCGGCAAGGAGGCCCGGCCGGTCATCCTCGGACACGTGCAGCGCGGCGGTACCCCGACCGCGTACGACCGCGTGCTCGCGACCCGGTTCGGCTGGCACGCCGTGGAGGCCGTGCACCGGGGCGAGTTCGGGATGATGACCGCGCTGCGCGGCACCGACATCGTGATGGTGTCGCTCGCGGAGGCGGTCGAGACCCTGAAGACGGTTCCGGACGAGCGCTACGCCGAGGCGGAGTGCGTGCTCTGAGCCGTACGTCTTCGGAACCGCCCCCGGTCGCAGTCGCGGCCGGGGGCGGTTCTACTCTGGTGCGGACAGACAGCGCACAACCTCCCCCAGTGCCTTAAAAGGGCCGGGAGGTATCCCCAGAAACAGGAGCCGGCGGATGGATCACAGCGGGCACGGCATGACCATGGATCTGCCGCCGTTCACGCTGGGGCGGGGGCTCGAGTGGTCCGCGGACCCGTTCTTCCTCGTCGCGTGCCTGCTCGGGCTCGGACTGTACGGCTGGGGAGTCGTCCGGCTGGTCCGGCGCGGCGACGCCTGGTCGTGGGGCCGTACGGCCGCCTTCGTGACCGGCGTGCTGACGGTCATGCTCGTCATGTGCACCCGGCTGAACGACTACGGCATGGCCATGTTCAGCGTGCACATGGTCCAGCACATGGTGATGAGCATGCTCACCCCGATCCTCATCCTGCTCGGGGCGCCGATCACGCTGGCGCTGCGCGCGCTGCCGGTGGCCGCCAGACGCGGCACCAAGGGGCCGCGCGAACTGCTGCTGATGTTCCTGCACAGCCGGTACATGCGTGTCGTCACCCACCCGGCGTTCACCATCCCGATGTTCATCGCGAGCCTCTACGCGCTGTACTTCTCCCCCATCTTCGACTTCCTGATGGGCTCCACCACGGGCCACATCGTGATGATGTGCCACTTCCTCCTCGTCGGCCTGTTCTTCTTCTGGCCGATCATGGGCGTGGACCCGGGCCCGCACCGGCCGGGCTATCTGATGCGGATGCTGGAGCTGTTCGCGGGGATGCCGTTCCACGCGTTCTTCGGCATCGCCCTGATGATGGCGTCGGGCCCGATGGTCGAGTCGTACAAGAACCCGCCGGCCTCGCTCGGCATCGACGCGCTCGCCGACCAGACCGCCGCCGGCGGGATCGCCTGGGCGTTCAGCGAGATCCCCTCCGTCCTCGTCCTGCTCGCGCTGCTCTTCCAGTGGTACAACTCCGAGCAGCGGCAGGCCCGGCGCCTGGACCGCGCCGCGGACCGGGACGGCGACAAGGAACTCGAGGCCTACAACGCCTATCTGGCCTCGCTGAACGCACGCGGCCGCTGAGGTTCCGGCCGCCGGGAGAGGACCGGCCGGTGCGGCGGGCTCACGGTCAGGTGCTGCGGGAGACCACCATCCCCAGGGTGATCAGACCCAGCACGACCCAGCCGAACCACAGCCAGCCGTTGCTGCCCAGCGCCACCGTGTAGGCCGTCACCACGACGAGCCCGCCCACGGTGAGCACCCCCATCGTCTTCGTCGAACCGGGCATCGCAACACCCTCCTCGAGGCGGGTCCGCGACGCGGGCCGTGGCCTTTGGGGCCATTTTCACCCGGAGGGACGCGCTTCGCCAGGGCCGTGCGAACTCCCGGGCCCCTCGGGCGCGGGCCGTGATGATCTCACTGGCGGGAGAGACGGGTCGCGGAGTGGACGCCCGGCTGGTACTTGGGGAGCCGGGCGGTGATCTTCATTCCCGCCCCCATCGCGGTTTCGATGACCAGGCCGTGATCGTCGCCGTACACCTGGCGCAGCCGTTCGTCGACATTGGAGAGTCCGATCCCCCCGGAGGGGCCGACCTCCCCGGACAGGATGCGGCGCAGCCGTTCGGGGTCCATGCCGATGCCGTTGTCCTCGATGACCACCAGCGCCTCCGCGCCGGCGTCCTGCGCGGTGATGCTGATGTGGCTCTTGTCGGTCTTGCCCTCCAGACCGTGTTTGACGGCGTTCTCCACCAGGGGCTGGAGGCAGAGGAAGGGCAGTGCGACCGGCAGCACCTCGGGCGCGATCTGCAGGGTGACGGACAGCCGGTCGCCGAAGCGGGCCCGGACGAGCGCCAGGTAGTGGTCGATGGCGTGCAGCTCGTCGGCGAGAGTGGTGAAGTCACCGTGCCGGCGGAACGAGTAGCGGGTGAAGTCGGCGAACTCCAGAAGGAGCTCGCGGGCGCGCTCGGGATCGGTGCGCACGAACGAGGCGATCACGGCGAGCGAGTTGAAGATGAAGTGCGGGGATATCTGCGCGCGGAGCGCCTTGATCTCCGCCTCGATCAGCCGTGTCCGGGACCGGTCGAGGTCGGCCAGTTCCAGTTGGACGGAGACCCAGCGCGCGACCTCGCCGGCGGCGCGCACCAGGACCGCGGACTCGCGGGGCGCGCAGGCGACGAGCGCTCCGTGCACCCGTTCGTCGACGGTGAGCGGAGCCACGACGGCCCAGCGCAGCGGGCAGTCGGGTTCGTCGCAGGTCAGCCGGAAGGCCTCGCCCCGGCCGGTCTCCAGCGGGGCGCCGAGACGTTCCATGACCTCGGCGCGGTGGTGGGCGCCGACGCCGTCCCAGGCGAGGACCGTCTCCTGGTCGGTGAGGCACAGGGCGTCCGTGCCGAGCAGGGTGCGCAGCCGCCGGGCGGACCGGCGGGCCGTCTCCTCGGTGAGTCCGGCGCGGAGCGGGGGCGCGGCGAGCGAGGCGGTGTGCAGGGTCTGGAAGGTGGCGTGCTCGACCGGGGTGCCGAGTCCTCCGAGGCTCTCGGACCGCGCGGTACGCCTGCCGAGCCAGAACCCGGCCGCCAGCAGCGGGAGCACGGCCACACACAGCCCGGCGACGAACCCGCTCACCCGCTCACCACCCCGCCGGTCTCCTTCGTGTCCGCGGCCGTGCCCGCCGGGGCGCCGACCGCCGCGCGGACCTGGTCGTCCGTGAGTTCTTCCGGTAGGTGGAAGCGGGCGAGGATCGCCGCCGTTCCGGGCGGTACGCGGGCGGCGGTGGCGAGCGACACCAGCACCATGGTCACGAAGCCGAGCGGCACCGACCAGAGCGCCGGCCAGGCGAGCAGAGCGCGCAGCGGGCCCGCCGTCCCCGGATAGCCGGCCATGGTCGCGCCGACGGCGACGAGTGCCGCCCCGCCGCCGACGAGCATCCCGGCCGCCGCCCCGGGCGGGGTGAGCCGCCGCCACCAGATGCCGAGGACCAGCAGCGGGCAGAAGGAGGACGCGGACACGGCGAACGCGAGCCCCACCGCGTCGGCGACGGGCAGCCCGCCCACCAGCACGCTCGCGGCGAGCGGTACGGCCATCGCCAGGACGGTGCCGAGCCGGAAGTGCCGTACGCCGCGCGAGGGCAGGACGTCCTGGGTGAGCACGCCCGCGACCGCCATGGTGAGCCCGGACGCCGTCGAGAGGAACGCGGCGAAGGCGCCGCCCGCGACGAGCGCCCCGAGCAGGTCCGCGCCGACTCCGCCGATCATCCGGTCGGGCAGCAGGAGGACGGCGGCGTCCGCGTCGCCGGTGAGGCTGAGTTCTGGGGCGTACAGCCGGCCCAGCGCGCCGTAGACGGGCGGCAGGAGATAGAAGGCTCCGATGAGGCCGAGGACGGCGACGGTGGTGCGGCGGGCGGCGACACCGTGCGGGCTGGTGTAGAAGCGGACGACGACGTGAGGAAGGCCCATCGTGCCGAGGAAGGTGGCGAGGATCAGTCCGTACGTGGCGTAGAGCGGGCGTTCCTCACGGCCGGCGGCCGGCGAGGCGGACAGGGCGTCGGCGCTGCCGCGTTCGGCCGCCGGGACCGGGGTTCCCCGGTCGAAGGTCAGCCGGGTGCCGCCGTCGACGCGGTGGGTGCCGCGCGGGAGCCGGACGCGCGTGCCCTCGTACCGCCGGCCGTCGACGGTGCCCGTCGCGGTGACGGTGAGCGGCCGGGACAGCTTCAGGTCGAGCGTGGAATCGACCCGGACGAGGCGCTGTTCGCGGAAGGCCGGCGGTTCCTCGAAGGCGTCGCGCGGGGCGCCGTGGGAGTGCCAGGCGAGGATCAGGAAGAGCGCGGGGACGAGCAGGGCGGTGAGCTTGAGCCAGTACTGGAAGGCCTGGACGAAGGTGATGCTGCGCATGCCGCCCGCGGCGACCGTGGCCACCACGACGACGGCGACCAGCACCCCGCCGAACCAGTCGGGCGCGTCGGTCACGACGGCCAGCGTCAGCCCCGCACCCTGGAGTTGAGGCAGCAGATAGAGCCAGCCGACACCGACGACGAACGCCCCGGCGAGCCGTCGGACGGCCTGGGAGCCGAGCCGGGCCTCCGCGAAGTCGGGCAGGGTGTAGGCGCCGGATCGGCGCAGGGGTGCCGCGACGAAGAGGAGCAGCACGAGATAGCCGGCGGTGTAGCCGACCGGGTACCAGAGCATGTCGGGTCCCTGGACGAGCACCAGGCCGGCGATGCCGAGGAAGGAGGCGGCGGAGAGGTACTCGCCGCTGATCGCGGCCGCGTTGAGCCGGGGGCCGACGGTGCGCGAGGCGACGTAGAAGTCGGAGGTGGTCCGGGAGATGCGCAGCCCGAACGCGCCGACCAGGACGGTCGCGAGGACGACGAGGGCGACGGCGGGAACGGAGTAGCTCTCGTTCACGGTTCAGCGGTCCTCGACCAGGCGCACGAGGTCCCTCTCGTTGCGTTCGGCCCGCCGTACGTACCAGCGGGCCAGCAGCACCAGCGGCGGGTACAGGCAGAAGCCGAGGACGGCCCATTCCAGGGTGGCTCCGTCCGGCATCGCGGCGAAGACCAGCGGCAGTGGTCCGACGAGCAGGACCAGAACGGCGAACGTGAGGCAGGCCGCCCGGAGTTGACTGTGCATCAGGGAGCGCACATAGGTGTGCCCGAGGGTGGTCTGTTCGTCGATCTCGGTCCTCGGCCGGTAGTAGGGGGAGGTCTGGGGGTACCGCCCGCGCGGCCGAAGCCGAGCGTGGGGGAGGGTGTCCCGGGGCACTCCGGTGACGACCACGCGGCGTTCGGTGGGGTCCTGCGGCACGCGGGTGCTCCTCAGCTCGTGGTCCGGCGCAGCAGCAGATCGCGCAGTTGGCGGGTGTGGCGGCGGCTGACCTGGAGTTCGACGGAGTCGACGAGGACGCTCACCGTGCCCGCGTCCAGGCGGAGTTCGCCGATGTGGCGCAGGGCGACCAGGTGGCGCCGGTGGATGCGGACGAAGCCGCGGGAGCGCCAGCGTTCCTCGAGGGTGGACAGCGGGATGCGCACCAGATGGCTGCCCTGCGCGGTGTGCAGCCGGGCGTAGTCGCCGTGGGCCTCCACGTGGGTGATGTCCTCGACGGCCACGAAGCGTGTGACTCCGCCGAGTTCGACGGATATGTGGTCGGGGTCGGGCTCGTGGACGGGGATGAGCGGTGCGGTGTCCCGGAGTTGGGCGGCCCTGCGGACGGCCTCGGCGAGCCGTTCGCGGCGTACGGGCTTCAGGACGTAGTCGACGGCCTTGAGTTCGAAGGCCTGCACGGCGAATCCCTCGTGGGCGGTGACGAACACGACGAGCGGCGGCTGCGCGAACCCGCCGAGCAGCCGGGCCAGGTCGAGCCCGTCCAGGCCGGGCATGTGGATGTCGAGGAAGACGACGTCGATGGCCTCGGGTCCGCCGGGGCCCGACTGCAGGGCCCGGTTGATCCGGCGCAGCGCCTCGGTCGCGTCGCTCGCTCCCTCGGCGCTGGAGACCCGGGGATCGGCGTTGAGCAGGTACAGCAGCTCTTCGAGGGAGGGTTGTTCGTCGTCGACGGCGAGCGCGCGCAGCATGAGAGTGGAGTGTAGGAGCGATTCGCGTGGCTGGACATGTGCGGGACACGGCCGTCGCCGCCGGCCGGGTGGTGGTCGCCGCTGGATACAGTGCGCCCATGAGCAGCAAGCCCGCGATGTTCGACGAGCTCGACCGCAAGATCATCACAGCCCTGATGGCCAATGCCCGGACGACATTCGCGGAGATCGGCGCGGCGATCGGGCTGTCCGCGACGGCGGTCAAGCGCCGGGTCGACCGGCTGCGCGAGACAGGCGTGATCACCGGCTTCACGGCCACGGTGAAGCCCGCGGCGCTCGGCTGGCGCACGGAGGCGTACGTGGAGGTGTACTGCGAGGGCGCGGCGCCCCCCAGGCGGCTCGCGGAGGTGGTGCGCAACCATCCGGAGATCACCGCGGCGATGACGGTGACCGGGGGCGCGGACGCGCTGCTGCACGTACGGGCCGTCGACGTGGAGCACTTCGAGGAGGTCCTGGAGCGCATCCGGGTGGAGCCGTTCATCCGGAAGACGATCAGCTACATGGTGCTGTCGCATCTGCTGCCCGAGGCGCCGGAGGCCGGGGCGACCCACGCCGCCCCCGATGACGCAGGAAACGTGCGCTGACCCCGCCGATCACGCAGCAGTACTGCGTATACGCGCAGCTCTCGTCGCTTGTCGCCCGTGTCCCCCGCTTCTTACCGTTGAGACATCCCACCAGATGACACCGCAGGAAGCGGAGGAACCTCTCTGTGTCCGAAAGCCGTGTGCCCCGCCCCCGGCGCTTTCTCGTCTGCGAACCCAGACACTTCGCCGTGCAGTACGCGATCAACCCGTGGATGCGTCCCGACACCCCCGTGGACGTCGATCTCGCGCGTGATCAATGGCAGGCGCTGATCAGCGCCTATCGCGCCCACGGCCACACCGTCGAATCCGTCGAGCCGGTCCCCGGCCTTCCCGACATGGTCTTCGCCGCGAACTGCGCGCTCGTCCTGGAGGGCCGTGTCTTCGGCTCGTCCTTCCACGCACCGGAGCGCCGCCCCGAGTCCACCGCGTACGAGACCTGGTTCAAGACGGCCGGTTTCGACGTCTACCGACCGGAATCGGTGTGCGAGGGCGAGGGCGATCTCGTCCCGACGCGCCGCCACATCCTCGCCGGTACGGGATTTCGCACCACGCCCGAGGCCCATCGCGAGGTCCAGGAGTTCTTCGGCGTCCCGGTGATCAGCCTGCGCCTGGTGGACCCGCACTTCTACCATCTGGACACCGCGCTCTTCGTCCTCGACGAGGACAACATCGCGTACTACCCGGAGGCGTTCTCGCCGGGCAGCCGCGAGGTGCTGGGCCGACTGTTCCCGGACGCGGTGCTCGGCACCCGTGAGGACGCCCTCGCCTTCGGCCTGAACTCCGTCTCGGACGGCCGTCACGTCTTCATCGCGCCGCGCGCCGAGGCCCTCACCGAGCAACTCGTCCACCATGGGTACGTCCCCGTCCCCGTCGACCTGTCCGAGTTCCACAAGGCCGGCGGCGGCATCAAGTGCTGCACACAGGAGATCCGTTCATGACCGCTCCCGCCCGTGCGACCACGCCCGCCGGCGCACGCAGCTCCGAGGAACTGATCCGGGCCGAGGGCCCCGTCCTGGCGCACAACTACCACCCGCTGCCCGTGGTCGTCGCGCACGCCGAGGGCACCTGGGTCGAGGACGTCGAGGGGCGCCGCTATCTCGACATGCTGGCGGGCTACTCGGCGCTCAACTTCGGCCACCGCAACCCGGTGCTGATCGAGGCGGCGCACCGCCAGCTCGACCGGCTCACCCTGACCTCGCGGGCCTTCCACAACGACCAGCTCGCCGGATTCGCTGAGTCCCTGGCCGCGTTGACGGGCCTGGACATGGTCCTGCCGATGAACACGGGCGCCGAGGCGGTGGAGAGCGCCGTCAAGGTGGCCCGTAAGTGGGCGTACGAGGTGAAGGGCGTCGAGCCCGGCGCGGCCACCATCGTGGTCGCGGCCGACAACTTCCACGGCCGTACGACGACGATCGTCAGCTTCTCCACCGACGAGACGGCCCGCTCCGGCTTCGGCCCCTTCACGCCCGGCTTCCGGGTCGTGCCGTACAACGACCTGGCCGCGCTCGAAGCGGCGATCGACGAGACGACGGCCGCGGTGCTGCTCGAACCCATCCAGGGCGAGGCGGGCGTGATCATCCCGGACGACGGCTATCTCGCCGGCGTCCGCGAGCTCACCCGCCGCACCGGCTGTCTGTTCGTCGCGGACGAGATCCAGTCCGGCCTGGGCCGAACCGGCAGCACCCTGGCGGTGGAGCACGAGGCGGTCGTCCCCGACCTGCTGCTGCTCGGCAAGGCGCTCGGCGGCGGCATCGTGCCCGTCTCCGCGGTCGTCGGACGCCGGGACGTGCTGAGCGTGCTGCGTCCGGGTGAGCACGGCTCGACGTTCGGCGGCAATCCGCTGGCCGCGGCGGTCGGCTCGGCGGTCGTGGGCCTGCTGGAGACCGGTGAGTACCAGCGACGGGCGGCCGACCTGGGCGTCCTGCTGCGGGACGGGCTGACGGCCCTGGTGGGCCGGGGCGTCGAGGGCTTCCGCTCACGGGGGCTGTGGGCCGGCGTCGACATCGACCCGTCCATCGGCACGGGCCGGGAGATCAGCAAGGGCCTGATGCACGAGGGGATTCTGGTCAAGGACACCCACGGCTCGACCATCCGGCTGGCGCCGCCGCTCACCATCACGGCGGAGGAACTCCTGTCGGCTCTCGGGTCTCTTGAGAAAGTGCTGACGCAAGGGGTCTGATACCGGCCAAGAGGCCACAGAGAGTGACACCTCCATGGTTACGCCCGGCGACGGCCGCGCCTACACTGATCGCTCCCCGGGGAAAACGAGGAGTGCCCCAGTGTTTTATCACGTGCTCAAATATGTGCTTTTGGGTCCGCTGCTGAGAGTGACCTTCCGGCCTCGGATCGAGGGCCTTGAGCACGTTCCGTCGTCGGGCCGTGCCATCGTCGCCGGCAACCACCTGTCCTTCGCGGACCACTTCCTGATGCCGGCGATCCTGAAGCGCCGGATCACCTTCCTGGCGAAGGCCGAGTACTTCACCGGGCCCGGCATCAAGGGGCGGCTGACCGCGGCGTTCTTCCGCAGCATCGGACAGATTCCGGTGGACCGCTCCGGCAAGGAGGCGGGCCAGGCGGCGATCCGCGAGGGACTCGGGGTGCTGAACAAGGACGAGCTGCTCGGGATCTACCCCGAGGGCACCCGCTCGCACGACGGCCGCCTCTACAAGGGCAAGGTCGGCGTCGCCGTGATGGCCCTGCGGGCTCAGGCCCCCGTCATCCCGTGCGCGATGATCGGCACCTTCGAGGCCCAGCCGCCGGGCCGGAAGCTCCCGCGGATCCACCCCGTGGTGATCCGCTTCGGCAAGCCGCTCGACTTCTCGCGCTATGCCGGGATGGAGGGCGAGAAGGCCGTGCTGCGGGCCATCACCGACGAGATCATGTACGCCATCCTGTCTCTCTCCGAGCAGGAGTACGTCGACCAGTACGCGGCCGTCGCCAAGGCGGAGGAAGCGGCGGAGAAGGCCGAGGCGGGACGCAAGTTCCCCCGGATGCCGTTGAGTTGACGCGTACGACGCCAGGCACGGCGAAGGGGGCGGCCGGGATTCCGGCCGCCCCCTCGTGCCGTCGGGACTACGGCTGCGGCGTGGCGTGCGGCGTGCACGTCACATCGGCCGCGTCCGTCCTGCCGGTGAGCAGGTAGGAGTCCACCCGCCCGTTGATGCACGGGTTGACCAGTCCGGTCACACCGTGCGAGCCCGCGCCCTGCTCGGTGATCAGGCGGGAGCCCTTGAACCGCTTGTGCAACTCGACGGCGCCGGCGTAGGGCGTGGCGGCGTCATTGGTGGACTGGACGATGAGGACGGCGGGCAGGCCCTTGCCGGTCCTCACCTCCACCGGGGTCTGCTGCTTGACCGGCCAGGTAGCGCACGGCAGGTTCATCCACGCGTTGGCCCAGGTCATGAACGGGTACTGGGCGTTGAGCCGGGTGTTGTCCCGGTCCCACTTCCGCCAGCTCGTGGGCCACTGCGCGTCGGTGCACTCGACGGCCGTGTACACGGCGTTCCCGTTCTCCGAGGAGATGTTGCCCGCCGTGTCCGACAGGTCGGGGGACGCGGCGTCGACGAGCGCCTGGGTGTCACCGGCGACGTACTTGCTGAACACCGAGGCGGTCGGCACCCACGAGGAGTCGTAGTACGGGGCGCTCTGGAAGAAGGAGATCAGCTCGGCGGGGCCGACGACGCCGCCCAGCGGGGCCTTCTTCGCGGTGGCACGCAGCTTCAGCCACTGGTCCTGCACCTTGGCGCGGGTGTCACCGAGGTGGAAGGCCGCGTCGTTATTGGCGACCCAGTCCTCCCAGTCCTTCCAGCGGCCCTCGAAGGCGATGTCCTGCTCCAGGTTGGCCTGGTACCAGATGTTCTCGCGCGACGGGTTGACGACGCTGTCGACGACCATGCGGCGCACGTGCCCCGGGAAGAGCGTGCCGTAGACGGCTCCGAGGTAGGTGCCGTAGGAGACGCCCAGGTAGTTGAGCTTCTTCTCGCCGAGCGCGGCCCGGATGACGTCGAGGTCGCGTGCCGTGTTGGGCGTGGTCATCTGCGCCAGCACGGCCTTGCCGCTGCGCTCGGCGCAGCCGTCGGCGTACTCCGCGGCCAGCTTGCGCTGGGCCCGCTTGTCGGCCTCGGAGTCCGGGACCGGGTCCGCCTTGGGCGCCTTGACGAACTCCTGCGGGTCGATGCAGGAGATGGGCGCCGAGTGGCCGACACCGCGCGGGTCGAAGCCCACGAAGTCGTACGCCTTGGCGGTGTTCACCCACAGGGGGTTCTTGGTGGTGACACGGCGCGGGAAGCGCATGCCGGAACCGCCGGGGCCGCCCGGGTTGTAGACGAGCGCGCCCTGCCGCTCCTCCTTGGTGCCGGTGTTCCCGATGCGGTCCACGGCCAGCTTGAGCTGCTTGCCATGGGGGTGTGCGTAGTCCAGCGGCACGCTCACCCAGCCGCACTGGATCGGCTTCTCGAAGCCCCAGTCGGTCGGGCAGTCCTGCCAGTCGATCCCGGCCTTGGCGGCCCGCTCGGCGGCGACGGCCGCGCCGCGCTGCTCGCGGCTCTGCCCGTAGTCGTGGCCGTGCCGCGAGTCGGCGGTGGCCGACGGCGCCGCGACGGCGCCGGCTATGAGGGTCGCCGTGACGAGCACACCGGCCGAACCCAGCGCCGCCACCCGTTTCGTCGGTCTCTTGGACCTCAAGTGTGACCTCCCCGTACATCATTGCGATTGGTACGGGAATCCTTTCGGCTGTGAGGTCCCTGGGAACAGACGCGACCGGTGTTCTTTACCAATCCGATAGCCGGTACGGCCTGTTCCGGTGAGCGGTCAGCCCGATGTGAATACGACCACTGTGAAAGATAGTTGACATTACGTCAGTTCGCTCAGCGCTTCGTCCAGCACCCGTCTCAGCAGCAGCGCGTCGGGCGCGAGTGCCGTCACCAGCACGGCGGGTCCGGCGAGCGGCGTGAGCGCGGCGTACTCCCCGAGCGGTCGTGCCGCCGGCGGATCCCCCTCGAACTCCGGTTTTACGATCACGAGTTGGCCGAGTGCGCGATGTCCGGCAAGGACGGCGGGCCCGTCCCAGCCGCCGGGCGCACCGGGACCGCACGCCAACTCCTGGTCGAGCAGGGCCCGTCCGTGGTGTCGCACGGTGAGACGGCTGGTCAGCCGCCCGGGTTCCTCGCCCACCCGCCCGAGCACCTGCTCCTCCCGGAAGACCAGGCGGGCACCGCCCCGGAGCTCGATACGCGACGAGACGGACAGTTCACTGCCTCCCGCTGAGATCAACTGCTCGGGCAGCCACCACAGTTCGCCTCCGTCGGCAACGTCCAGGCGCATGTCGTAGCGGGCCTCCCCCTTGGCCTGTCCGGGCAGGGCGATGGTGGCGGCGGCCGAGCCGACCCGCAGGCGCGCACCCGGACCGACCCGGGTCTCGACGGCGAGCCGATCGCCGCCGAGCGGTCCGCTCATCGCCCCGACGAGCATCACGCGCGCCTCCGGCCCACCGCTTCGCACCCGGCGCAGGGCGAGCGGTCCCTCTCCGTCCAGCACGGGCAGCGAGGTCCCGCCTCGGCCGTCGTCCCTGGCCTCGATCCGCGCGGTGGCGCGGACTCCCGCCGTCGTCACGCGGTCCACGCCGCGAGCCGCTCCCGCACCCAGTCGGCGACCGCCGCGACGCCGGCCTCGGTGCGCAACGACTGGAAGACCACGGGACGTCCGTCCCGCTGGGCCTTGGCGTCGGTCGCCATCCGCCCGAGGTCGGAGCCGACGTACGGCGCCAGGTCGGTCTTGTTCACGACGAGCAGGTCGGCCGTCGTGACCCCGGGCCCGCCCTTGCGGGGGATGTCGTCCCCGCCGGCGACGTCGATCACGAAGATCTGGGCGTCGACGAGTCCTTTGGAGAAGGTCGCTGTGAGGTTGTCGCCGCCGGACTCCACGAGGATCAGATCCAGCGGGCCGATCTCGTCCTCCAGATCCTCGACCGCTTCGAGGTTGGCGGAGATGTCGTCCCGGATCGCGGTGTGCGGGCAGGCGCCGGTCTCGACGGCGGTGATCCGCTCGGGAGGCAGCACCGCCTCCCGCAGCAGGAACTCGGCGTCCTCGCGGGTGTAGATGTCGTTGGTGACGACGGCGAGGGACAGTTCGTCGCGCAGCGCACGGCAGAGCGCGGCGACGGTCGCGGTCTTCCCGGAGCCGACGGGGCCGCCGAGCCCGATACGCAGGGCACGGCGCCTTCCGTCGGGCCGCCGGGCGTCGGCGCTGACGGCGGACGGTCCGTGGTGAAGGTGATCGAGATGCACGATACGACTCCAACTTCGTTCGGCGTGGGGGGGGAGGGATCGAGTTCGGGTAGCGGGTCGGCAACGGGTGTTCCGGAAGCCGGGAATCCGGACGAGCGGGCACCCTGGGCGACGGGGTTGCCCGGGTGACCGGGTGACCGGGTGACCGGGTGACCGGGTGACCGGGTGACCGGGCTGGCGGCTGGTCGGCCGTCCGAGGGACGGCTACCGGGCCACAGCGAGGTCCGCGGGCTTCCCGTGGTCCGGGAGCGTGCGGCCGTCAGGACGCGAACAGCCGTACCGGCCAGGCCGCGTGCGCCTCCGCGCCGATGTCCAGCAGCGGGGCCGACGCGGCGGGAAGTGCCTCGACCCCGTCGTCGAGGACCCGCCGCGCCGCACTCGCCGCCGCGTGGGCGACGACGTCGAGTTCCGGCGCGAGCCGGGCCAGCGCGGCCGTCGCGTCGAACGGGTCGAGGCTCAGCAACCGGACCGTCGCCGACGCGGGCCCGCTGACGCACTCGTACGCGGAGCAGTACGCGGCGTCCTCGGGCCCGAGACCGGCGGCCCGCGCGGCCACGCCCAGCACGACCGGCTGATGCGCCCCCTTGGGGAACTCCCGGGCCAGCGCGTCGAGTTCGGAGGACGGCCAGGTCGCCCTGGCGGCCCGCAGGAGCTGCCGGCCCAGGCGGCGCGCGGCGACCCGCAGAGCGAGGGAGGGCGTGCGGGCGTCGGCGGCCGCGTCCAGGGCCACCGGATCGACCCCGAGCGCGCCCGCCGCGGCCAGCGCGGCCGAGACGAGTCCGCTCGTGTGCAGCCTTCCCCTGCAGAAGTCCTCCAGGCTCGCCGCTCCGGTGATCCGCCCGGCCCGCACCGCGGCCTCGGCCCCGCCGGAGTGCGCGTGCCCTCCGGCGGGGAAGCGGCCGTCGGCCAGGACGAGAAGTGCCGCCCGGGACATCAGAAGAGGAAGTAACGCTGGGCCATGGGCAGTTCGGCGGCCGGAGTCGCCTCGACGAGCTCCCCGTCGATGTGCACGGCGAAGCTGTCGGGGTCGATCCGTACGTCGGGCCGGGCGTCGTTCTCCCGCATGTCGGCCTTGGTCACCGCCCGCGTGGACTCGATGGCGACGAACCGCTTGCCCAGCGAGAGCCGTTCCGGCAGCCCGTCCTCGATGGCCAGCGGTGCCACGAAGTTGAACGAGTTCGCGGCGGGAGCCCGCCCGATCGCCCCGAACATCGGCCGGGGCAGGACCGGTTGCGGTGTCGGGATGGAGGCGTTGGCGTCGCCCATCTGCGCGTACGCGATCATTCCGCCCTTGATGACGAGGTGCGGTTTGACCCCGAAGAACGCGGGCTCCCACAGGACCAGGTCGGCGAGCTTGCCGGTCTCCACCGAGCCGATCTCGCGGGCGAGTCCCTGCGCGAGCGCCGGGTTGATCGTGTATTTGGCGACATAGCGACGTACACGATGGTTGTCGGCACGGCCGTCACCCGGCAGGGCGCCCCGGCGCCGCTTCATCACATGGGCCGTCTGCCAGGTCCGCAGGACGACCTCGCCGACGCGGCCCATGGCCTGGGAGTCGGAGGAGATGATCGAGATGGCACCGAGGTCGTGGAGTATGTCCTCGGCCCCGATGGTGGACGGCCGGATGCGGGACTCGGCGAAGGCCAGGTCCTCGGGCACCGCCGGGTTCAGGTGGTGGCAGACCATCAGCATGTCGAGGTGTTCCTCGGCGGTGTTGACGGTGTAGGGCCGGGTCGGGTTGGTCGAGCTCGGCAGGACGTACGGCTCGGAGACCACGGTCATGATGTCCGGCGCGTGCCCGCCGCCCGCACCCTCCGTGTGGTACGCGTGGATACCGCGTCCGGCGATGGCGGCGAGGGTGTCGGCGACGAACCCGGACTCGTTCAGGGTGTCGGTGTGGATGGCGACCTGGATACCGGTGCGGTCGGCGACGGTGAGCGCGGCGTCGATCGCGGCGGGTGTCGAGCCCCAGTCCTCGTGGATCTTCAGGCCGAGCGCACCGCCCCGGATCTGCGAGAGCATCGCCTCGTGCGAGACGGTGTTGCCCTTCCCGAGCAGACCGAAGTTCAGCGGGTAGCCCTCCATCGCCTCCAGCATCCGGGCCAGATGCCAGGGGCCGGGGGTGACGGTGGTCGCCTTGGAGCCCTCGGCGGGACCCGTGCCGCCGCCGACGAGCGTCGTGATCCCGGAGGCGAGGGCCTCGTCGGCGATCTGCGGGCAGATCAGATGGACGTGGGCGTCGATGGCGCCCGCCGTCATGATCCGTCCGTTGCCCGCGATGATCTCGGTCTCGGGGCCGATCACCAGGTCGGGATGGACGCCGTCCATGGTGTCGGGGTTGCCGGCCTTGCCGATGCCGGAGATCCGGCCGTCGCGGATGCCGACGTCCGCCTTGACGATCCCCCAGTGGTCGACGATCACGACGCCGGTGACGACGGTGTCCGGGGTGCCTTCGGCGCGCGTGGCGCGTGCCTGGCCCATGGATTCCCGGATGACCTTGCCCCCGCCGAACACCGCCTCGTCACCGGCGAGACCGGGCCCGCCGCAGCGGTCCTCCTCGATCTCGATCAGCAGGTCCGTGTCGGCGAGGCGGATGCGGTCGCCGGTGGTCGGACCGAACAGATCGGCGTACGCGGCACGCGAGATCTCAGGCATCGAGGGCACCTCCTGTCTCCCCGCGCAGTCCGGGCACCACGCGGGCGCCGGCGAGCGGGACGAGTTCGACCTCGACCGGGATCCCCGGCTCGAAGCGCACGGCGGTTCCGGCGGCGACGTTGAGCCGCTTCCCGCGGGCGGCGGCGCGGTCGAAGTCCAGACCGGGATTGGCCTCGGCGAAGTGGTAGTGGGAGCCGACCTGGACGGGGCGGTCGGCGGCGTTGAGGACGGTCAGCCGGGTGGCGGCACGCCCCTCGTTGAACACGACGGGTTCGTCGGCGAACAGGAACTCTCCGGGAATCACGGCGCTCCCCCTCCGTCAGACGATCGGGTCATGGACGGTGACGAGCTTGGTGCCGTCCGGGAAGGTGGCCTCGACCTGGACGTCGTGGATCATCTCGGGGATGCCCGTCATGACGTCGTCCCGGGTGAGGATCTTGCGCCCGGAGGACATCAGTTCGGCGACGGTACGGCCGTCACGGGCGCCTTCTAGGATGTGCGAGGTGATCAGGGCGACGGCCTCGGGGTGGTTCAGTCTCAGTCCGCGGGCCCGGCGCTTCTCGGCGACATCGGCCGCCACATGGATCAGCAGCCTCTCCTGCTCGTGCGGGGTCAGTTGCACGGCGTACCACCTCACATCCTCGCTCCGGGCCGTGCGGGGCCCGGTGGCCGCGGCCACCGAAACCCCTGGTGGCGTGGATGGGCACGCTAGTTGGCCGGAGTTTCGAGGACGTTAACCGGCCTGTGATCCCTTTCGGGTCCGGCCGAAGAACGCTCCCTGATCCGCGATGCCGTCCCGCTTGCCCCGTTCCGCCGACCGGGGCCCTGGCGGCACCCCGGGCCGCCGTGCGGCCGCCGGGGGCCGGACCGTATACGGCGTGCGGCGCGAGGCACCGCGTCGCGGGACGCCGGGGCGGCACGTCGGTCACGCGGCGGTCAGGAGGCGCTGGGCCCCCGGTGCTCCGCGGCGATGCCGAACCGCTGGTGCTCGCGGGGCGCGGACGCCACGTCACGGACGCTGGACAACGAGCTGATCACCTGGTCGTCCGCGGGCTCCGGGAGGTCTTCGAGTCGCTCCAGGTCGGCCGCGGAGACCAGGGCGACGAGTGGCTTGCCGTGCCGCGTCACGACGACGCGCTCACCGCCGTACACGACGCGGTTGATCAGTTCGGCGAGCTCAGCCCTGGCTTGCGTCACCGGAATCTCGTAGGCCATGACGTCCAGCTTAGACCGGGCCTCCCGCACTCCGCGGGGCGCGAGATCCCGCCGGCCGGCGCCGCCCGGCACCCCTCGGCCACCTTCCCGTCCGGGCATGCCGCCGTTTCGCTCTCAGCATGGCCCCCTTCCCCAGGGACGTACGTCCTGTACATTTTTTACAGACGTCGATCTGAGGAGGCGCGCCATGGACAGCCCGTCCGCCCGCTATGTCCTGCCCGAGTTCACGGAACGCACGAGCGCGGGACACCGGACCCTGGATCCGTACGCGAAGCTGCTCGGCGAACGGATCGTGTTCCTCGGAACGCCCATCGACGACACCTCGGCGAACGACGTGACGGCCCAGTTCATGTACCTCGAACACCAGGCGCCCGAACAGGACATCTCGCTGTACATCAACTCCCCCGGCGGCTCCTTCGGCGCGATGACCGCGATCTACGACACGATGCGGTTCGTCACCTGCGACGTCGAGACGGTCTGCCTCGGTCAGGCGGCCTCGGCGGCGGCGGTGCTGCTGGCCTGCGGGACTCCGGGCAAGCGGCTCGCCCTGCCGGGGGCCCGCGTGCTCCTGCGTCAGCCGTCGGCGGCCGAGCCGTTCCAGGGCCGGACGAGCGACCTGGTCATCCAGGCCGAGGAGTTGCTGCGGACCCGTCGGACGCTCGCGGAGATGCTCGTACGGCACACGGGCCGGAGCCCGGAGCGGGTCGCGGCGGACCTCGAGCGCGACAAGATCCTCGACGCCCCGGCGGCCCGGGCCTACGGGCTGATCGACCGGATCGTCCCGAGCCGCAGGGCCGCGCTCGACCCGTCCGGCGCGAGGTGAGCGGCCGATGATCCCGGACCTCCCCCCGCTGCCCGCGCTGACCCGCGCCGAGGCCGAGCTGATCGACCGCTACCTCGACGTGGTCGACCTGGTCGGCCGCATCAATCCGTCCCGCCCCGGAGACACCTATCGCGGCCTGAGGGCGGCTCAGGCGCTCGTCGGCAAGGCGGAGGCCCTGCGGGACGCCCTCGCGCTGATGCATCAGCGGGGCGAGAGCGAGGTCCACGCCCCGACGCTGGCCCAGGCCCTGCGGGTGCTCGGCGGAGAGCGGCGGGCGGCCCGGGTCACCGTTCCGCCCGAGTCCGGAAGTTGACGGACCCCCACCGACGGGCCGGTACGCGCCGAAGCCCCGTGACGTCTGGTCCACGACTCAAACGGACCGGATGGTGTACCCCCCGACGGCGTATTCCTCGGTCCTTTCTGCGACCCCTTCGAGTTGCGCAACACGCGTGGTCCAGACGCCGGATGGGACCCGTCGTCGCAGGTGCGGGCCTCATCGGTGTCTCCAACACGTGCTCGAACAGAGGGGTGTTCACTCGAACAGCCGAGTGGTGAGTAAGCCCACAAAACGCCGGTTCCGCTCGGATTTTCCGACTCTGATGAGTGAAGATCCCTTCCGACGACAAGCCCCCGCCACAGCGGCGGGGCGGTCCGGGCGGACGCCGAGTCCTGCCGCCTCCCGGATGCCCGGTCGACAGGAGTGGATCGGCAGGAGTGGAGGACCCAGCTAGACGGGCCGCCGGAACAGTTCCGGGCGGTCCTTGGGGTGAAGCCGCAGCAGCGGCCGGGCAACTTCGCCAGCCCGAATCCGACAGGTCATCCTTCACAGGCGGCTGACGAAGGGTTGCGCATGACTGCGCTCAATCGTGTCCCGTCGCTGTGGACCCGGGCCGGTACGGCCTCGGCGCTCACTCTTGCCGCCGTGGGCGGCAGCCTGGTGGTTCCCGGTGTCGCACCCGACGCCGAGGCGGCCACCATCGCGACGAGGGCACTCCAGGTCGCGGCGTCGAAGCACGGCTCCCCCTACCAGTGGGGCGCCACCGGACCGCACCGTTTCGACTGCTCAGGGCTCACGCTCTACTCGTACAAGAAGGCGGGCAAGAAGCTGCCTCGTACGGCCGCGGCGCAGTACAACAAGACGCACCATGTCTCGGCCTCGCACCGCAAGGCCGGTGACCTCGTGTTCTTCCACTCGGGCCGGAACGTGTACCACGTCGGCATCTACGCCGGTAAGGGAAAGATCTGGCACTCCCCGAAGACCGGGGAAGTGGTGAAGCTGCAGAAGATCTGGACGAGAAGCGTCTGGTACGGCAGGGTCGGCTGACCCTCACGCCGGGGCGGCGGACCTCGCCGCCCCGGCGTGAGCCCTTC